>NZ_JAYMEE010000055.1:0-3191 GCF_037029245.1 Mesoflavibacter sp. CH_XMU1422-2
GTGAACATAGAAGTACTCTAGCAATAAATAATTAATATTTTACTTGTTTATTGCCTCAGTTCTTTGTTGTAAGTAGTGCTTTTTCGCTTACTTGCTCAATTTCAGTATTCGGAATGCACCTTGAATTACCAACACAAAAACGATTGTTCCGATAATTAAATCAGGTTTACTCGAACTCAACCAATTTACCAAAATTCCAGCAATTATTACTCCTAAATTGATAATCACGTCATTTGATGTAAAAATCATACTCGCTTTCATATGAGCCTCTTCTTTGCTTTTTGACTTTTGCAAAATGTAAAGACAAATTCCGTTTGCGATAAGAGCAAATATCGAAACGATAATCATTGTCGAAAAATCGGGAAGTTTCTCGTCTCCAAAAAATCTTCTTAAAACTTCCACAAATCCAATAATCACAAGTGTTATTTGAAAATATCCAGCAAGTTTTGCAATCCGCTTTTTCTTAACTATAGTTCCTCCAACCGCAAACAAACTAATTCCGTACACGAAACTGTCGGCAAGCATATCCAAACTGTCTGCAACAAGTCCCATTGATTTTGAGATAATTCCTGTTGTCATTTCGATAATGAAAAAAGCAAAATTGATTGCAAGTACAGACCAAAGTAGCTTTTTTTGGTTTGCGTTTTCTTTAAATTCCGTTTGGTCGGTTTGTTCCGTTGAGATTTTTTTTCCACCTAAATTCAATTCGATAACGGACTTTTCGATTTGGTCAATTTCTCCGCTGTGAAAAACGGTCAATTTTCGATTCGGAATATCAAAGTCCAAATTCGCAATGCTTGAAATTCCGTCCAATTTCATTCGGATAAGATTTTCTTCTGAAGGACAGTCCATTTTGGTAATTTCAAATATTGTTTTATTCACTTGGTTTCTGGGTTTTTCGGCATTACTTACAACGTCTCGTATAAGAATAGTTGCGGGTTTACGTGCGAGGATTTTCCGCAGGAAAATCAGACGTAGTAAACTTGCAACGACCTTTGGTTAAGCCCAAAATTGAGCAATTATTTTTATACATTGTTGTAAACAGTTATTTTTTCCGCAATGTATTTCTCAATTTGTTCTTTGTCCGTTTTATTTTTTATTATTAATAATTCGTTGTTTTTATGTGTCCGATAATTCATTAAGAACTTCGTTTTTCCGCTCCGAGTTAATTCCGAGTATTCAAATCGGTTTGGGTCAAACTTTTCACTTATCAATTCCGTTTTTTGAGTTCGGTCGTGTATTTTTTTCAGTCGAATTAATTTTCCGCTTTTTTCGTCAATTTTCAATTCCGAATAGTAAATCCACGATGCAAATCGGTAAAATATATATCCGATTAAAGTCAAAAGCGCAATAAAAATTCCGATTCCAATTCCGAGAAACCAAATCAGGAATATGAATGAAGTAGAAGTCCATATCATTAGTTCTTTCCAGTTAAATGGAATTCTATCGCTCAGCGTGTGAACGTGTCCATTTTTGGAAATTCTAAAGTAGTCTTCGCGTTCGTTCATAATTGTTTACAACGGTTTGGTATAGGTTTAGTTGCGGCTTAAAATCCGAAGGATTTTCAGCATTAAGCAACTAAGATAGTAAATTGGTATGAATTTCCGAAAGGAAATTCAGTAGCAATTGAATATATACCTTGTTAACTACAGTATTGTGTTGATTTATGTGATTCAGCTGGCGAAATAGTAAAGAGAAAACTTGTTTTTATTCCACTTTTTTTTTGCGTAATATTCCGTTTTACCGTTTCAGTTTTTAAGTTTTAGTTCCGTTTTGAGCGACAGAATTCGACCGCAATTTATTCAATTCCGTACGAGTCAGTTTTAGAGTTCAGTTCCGTTTACCGTTTTAAAATTCAGATCTGTAACAGGCTAAAATTCTAATTTCAATTTTTTAGAGTTACGTTGCTAAATCTCCGAACGAATTGAGCGTTTTTGGTTGATGCAATATTGTAGTTAACGGTTTTGTGTATGGTTAGTTGCGTGTTTCAGCAACTAATTTAGTAAACAAAAACGAACGCGAGAAAATTCCGAAGGAATTTTCCAAATAAGCACTTGCCAAAGCAATTAATTATACACGGTGTTGTGTAACGTTTTTTAATTTGGTGGTGGTGGTGGAATAGGAATTTTCAAATTCGGAATTGTTTGATAGAATTGAGTTAATAAATCAGCATTAATTTTATCTTTATTTTTTTCTACAAATTCGTGAAGATATTCGTTTATGTCTTCATCTTCGCTAATCCAATATATTTGAGAATTATCCAAACTTGCAGAAACATATTGATTTGCTTGTTCAGTAGAAAAAGACTCGAATTTTGAAAGTTTTTGAAGAAGTTGTCTTGAAGAATAAAAATTCCCACTTTCAATTAATTTTGAAATCAGAATATCCTTTTCTAATTCCGTTGCCAATTTTATTTCTGGAAAAACATCTTTGAAAAAATCGGACAATGTTTTATAGAATTTTATTTCAGAGTATTTTTTTCGATTCCATTCTCTTGCCAAAAACGTATTGAAGTTTGAATTGTCAAGTTCGGAAAAATAATCTTTATCATCTGCGATAAAAAATAAGTCATTATTGTCTTCAACATTTTCTAATAAACATTCCCAATTTATAGCATCTCCATACGATTTGTTTTTTCCAGGTGGATTTCCAATGTCATATCTCAACCTACTTTTATCAACCAGTTCAGGTGTTGTTGAAACATAATTTGCTTTTTGGAAAAGCATTTCTATTAATTTATCCGCTCGTAATGTGTGTGTTTCAATTTTTAACATCAAATTTTTTAGAAGAGATTGCTTTTCTCTGTCATAATCTTTTATTAGTTTTTTCAAGGTTTCATATTCTTTGTATCCTTTGCAAAACTGGGGAAATTGTGTATTTAATTTTGATTGATTAAAGGTTTTTAATGCATCTGCAAGTTTAGTGTCTCTATTACGATTAAATTCGTCCACGATTTGTTGTGGCAAATGCAGTTCCAATTGGTCATTGTCCATTAGAACCATTAATTTGTTAAGTTCTTCTAAATCATCATTCGAAAAATGATAAAATTTGAGGTAAACATTAGTGTCAATAAATAAATGTATTGCCATAGATTTTTTTCAAATGTTACACAACGTTAGCGTATAAATTTCAGTTGCGGAAAATCGGTACGATTTTCCGATTGAGACTGAAAGATAGAAAATTGCAATGAA
>NZ_JAYMEE010000056.1:0-238601 GCF_037029245.1 Mesoflavibacter sp. CH_XMU1422-2
ATCATTTTGGTCATACCATACAATACTTACCTCGTTAGATGTGTAATTATCCGGTATCGCTGTTACTGTTATAGGTGTTGTAGCATTTGGACATACCTCATAAACTACATCGGTGTCAAAAATTGTTTCTGGTTGAATACCAAAGAATAAGTCAAATGTAGTTGTTTCAAAACAACCATCTGCATTTTCAGCTCTTACGTAAATTGTCGTAGCGCTTGATGCATAATTGGTAATGTTTGTTATTGCATTTGTACTTGTATCTGCATCTGTTTGGTCTAAATAGTAGCTAAAAGTTAACCCTTCTTGACCATTTGCTAACAAGGTTTCGTTTACTGTTAAGTCATAATCTGCTATACCGTCGTCATTATTATCACATCCTAATATGTCTTCAGGTGTTCCTAATACAGGTTTTGGAGCTAAATCAATATTAAAAGTTTCAACTTTATAACATCCAGTAATATCATTAGTTAATCTAACAAAAATCACTGCTGGTCCAGAAGTATAACTTGTAGGGTTTGTAATAATATTAGTTTGATCTATTGCATCTTGTTCTGTCTCATAATAATCAACAGTAATATCTGTTTGAGTACCTAAAATAATAGATTCGTTTTCAGTTAAATCAAAGGTTGTTATTCCTGTGTTGTCAGTATCACAAGCTGTAATAGTTGGAATGTCACCTACTTCTACTTCAGGGTTAGGGAAAAATTCAACTACAATATCATCAGAATAGAAACACGCAGCACTAACACCAGCAAAAGTGATATCAACTTGGTAAACTCCGCCTTCTGTTACTGTTAAAGATGTTCCGTTTTCTCCAGGAATTGGCTCTGTAATTCCGTTTGCTACAGTGTACCAAGTAATTGTTGCGTTGGTTGGAGGAGCAATACCTAAATCTAATACAACATCATCACCTTCACAAGAAGCAGTACCATTACTTATTAAAATGTCATTACCTAAATCTATTGTACCAATATCAAAACTACTTGCTTCTAAGAATACTGCAGAATCATAAGCAGTATCACCATCATCAGCAATTACTAATTTAATATGATAAGGATTATTAGGGATAACTGTAGAAGATGCTGTTAAAGGAACAGTTCTTCCTCTAAAGTCAATCGGACTTGCAATCGGGTTAGAGCCTACTCCAGGATAATCAAAAACATCAGAATAAAAATCGAAAAGAGCAGGATTAGATGATGCACAACCACCATTATACGCGTTATCTCTAATAGTTAATACAGAGACTGGTGTAGTTGTACCAGGTACTACAGCTAAATTAGTAGTTACTCCAGTAGTTAAATCGGTTAATAAGAAAACAAATGCATCAGAAAAACTACATTGGAAAGATCCATATTCTTCTGAAGCGAAGATAAAGTTAAATGACATTTGATCAATTAAAGGAGTAAAATCAAATTCTAATACAGATGCATTATTTGTAGTACCTTCATTAATAACAGCCTCTAAATCTGCATCTCCTGGCCATCCAAATCCGCCGCCACTTTGAGTTCCTGTTTCAGGACCAGGTACATCATTTACATTTCCTGTACTTAAAACGATTCCGCTTTGGAAAGGGAATGAAGATCCATTTCCATCAAAATATCCTATACCATTATCTGTTCCAAAATCAGCACCAGAAGACCAAGTAACATTATTTACAATAGCACAAGGTGAATTAACTAAAACATCTGTAACTAACTCAGGTACTGTGTATTGAGTGTCATTTGTTGTTATTGGTGGCGGAATTGTAAATACACATAAATCAAAACTCACATCTTGAAAAGCTATATCACTATCCGTATAAATTCTTATGTAATAAGTGGTATCTATAGTTAATCCATTAGCAATACTAGAGTTGCCTGTTTCACAATATAGATTAGTAAGGTTATTACAATCTGTACCTTCAAATAATCCGTGGTTTAAGTTTGTAGTATCTCCAACAATGTTAGTGATATCTATACCATGATCTGTAGCTGTAGCTGTAAACTGGAACCAAACATCATCATTAGCTGTGCCTGGACAAGTGTTAACTTGTGAAGAAGTTGTAGCTCCGTAAAGCGATGCACTTGTTATATTTGTACAATTTTCGTCAGGGTTAGGTGTTACAACTATTGCGTTTGAACACTCGTCATTTGCAGGTGGACAAACAGGTACATTTAATGTTGAACTTGTTACAACACAATTATTATCATCCGTATTCGCAACAGTTACAATAACATCAGTATCTAAAGGATAAGGACCAACTTGAGTTGTACCTGTACCAGAAACCACAATAGGAGTACTACCTTGGTTGTCTGTTATTGTTAGAGAGTTAGAGTCTCCAGCATCAGTCACGTTAACATCAACAAAAAACTGATTATTACCATTTGAACAATCTGTAATTGTCGTAAAGTCTACTGTTTGATAAATACAAGTAGCACAACTTACCGTTACATCAATAGATGTGTAACCTTGTGATCCACAATCGAAAATCCCATCAGACTGTACCTGAAATGAAATTGAAGAACCGGTAGATTGATATTGGATGCCACTAACGTCACCTCCATTACCATAAGGTGTAGCTGCATTTAAATCTGTTGTTCCGTCAGAGTCTAAAACTACTAGTTCATCAAAGTTTTGTTCTACTTGACCAGCATTAAACGTTATGTTTAATGGTGTTGTACCGTCTGCACTTGTAAATGTGAATACATTAGTATCATTATTTTCATAACAATAAGTTAGTGTTTGTGGTCCACCATTAACACAATCTAAAACAAAATTGGTTTGTACTGGTGTAGTGAAGAAATAAGGTCCTGCCCATACACTAGTATCTGCTCCACAGATTGCTTGTACATATACTTCATAATCTGTTTGAGGTGTTAGTGCTGATTCTGAAACTGTTGTTGTTCCAACTGTTGTTCCTGAGGTTGGTGTTCCTGTTCCTGCTGGTTGTACTATATAGTTCCATTGTGTTTCTGGTCCACTTGGTGTCCAAGAAATATCTGCTGAAGTTGCTGTAATATTCGAAGCTATTAAGTTTGTTGGTGCAATACAGAACGTTCCACAAGTTTCTACTTGTATTTGGTCAATAGCAATATCACCTTCAAATCCTGTTCCTGCACCTCCGTAACTAAATTCTACATAAATTACTTGTCCTAAATAAGCATCTAAGTTTATACCTATTGGTACCCATGCTTCTGTAGCGTCTGTTTGGTAGTCTCCTATCCAAGTATATTCTGTTGTAAATGGACCCGTTGGAGATGTAGACACACCTACATTTAAAGTTCCTATATCACCACCAAATGCATGCATATAAAATGATAACTCTGCGCCATCTACCGCTGGTGTTAAATCTATTGCTGGTGAAATAGCTGAGGCTATATCTGAAGCACTACCAGATGCCTCATATTCTAAGTGCGCTCCTGCATTACCATCCCATGTTACGTTTGGTCCCGTTCCAAATGAATTTCCGTTTTCTTCTGTAATACGCCAATTTCCGTTAGAACCATCAAAACCTGTTCCTGTCCATCCTGCTGGTGCTGTACCTGAAGTTGCTCCAAAAGTTTCTGTAAACACAAAAGTAGATCCTCCAGAAGAACATGTTACACCTACTGGTGGTGGTGGTGGTGTATTTAATGTTGTAAAGTTTATTGGTCCTGCCCAAACACTTGTACCGTTACCACAATCTGCTAATACGTATGCTTCATAAGCAGTACTCGAGTTTAATAATGTTGCAGTATATGGGTTTGTTGTTACAGCTGTTCCTGCTCCTGTTGGTACGCCTGTTCCTGCTGGTTGCACAACTACTTCCCAAGCAGTTTCACCATTGTTAGCTGTCCAAGAAATATCTGCTGTAGTATCTGTAACATTCGCTACAGCTAATCCTGTTGGAGCTACACAAAAGTTACCACAAGTTTCTACTCTTACTTGATCAATAGACATATCACCTTCAAATCCTGTTCCAGCTCCTCCGTAGCTAAACTCAATGTAAATGACTTGACCTAAATAGGCATCTAAATTGATTCCTATTGGCACCCAGGCTTCATCTGCTGTAGACTGGTAATCACCAACCCAAGTATATTCTGTTGTAAATGGTCCTGTTGCAGAAGTAGATACTCCAACATTTAAGGTTCCAATATCGTCTCCAAATGCATGCATATAAAAAGATAACTCTGCACCATCTACTGCTGTTGATAAATCGATTGCAGGTGTGATTGCTGAAGCGATAGCTGTTGCATCTCCTGACGCCTCATATTCTAAATGTGTTCCTGCATTACCATCCCATGAAATGTTTGGTCCTGTTCCACCTGAGTTACCATTTGGAGTTGTAATATCCCAATTACCATTACTATCTGCAAAGGTTGTTCCTGTCCAACCTGTTGGTACATAGTTTGTATCATTTCCAAAATCTTCTGTAAAAATAAAGGTTGATGTTCCACTAGAACATGTTACACCTACTGGTGCTGGTGGTGGTGTGTTAAACGTTGTGAAGTTTACTGGTCCTACCCAGTTGCTAAATCCGTCTGCGTTACAATTTGCTCTTACGTATACTTCGTATGCTGTACTTGGTGTTAAACCTGTTGCCTGATATGGATCATTAGTTGAAGTTACAACACCATCTGTTGTTGGTTCTCCTGTTCCTGCTGGTTGTATCCAAATTTGCCATTCAGTCTCTGATCCGCCTGTTAACCATGTTATATCTGCAGTGGTATCTCCTGTAGTTACAGCCGATAAGCTTGTAATATCAGGACAAGGTGGTGGCATTTGAGAATATAGTGTTGGAGAACTAAAACACATTCCCCATCCCCAAATTCCTCCGTCATCATAAAAAAGGCGGTATTTAAAGCCAGATAATTGAGTTGCTGTAAAACCAGCAATATTTAATTGGTCTGAAGTGTACGGCACTGAAGTACCTGAACAGAAACTGTCTGTTGGTGGAGTTGGTGAATCTGCTTGAATTGGAGCTCCCCAAGGATTCCAAGTTCCAGCATCTGCATCCCAATATTCAACTCCTATAGCGTCTGAACTAATCCAGTCGAAAACATAATCTGTGTCTACAAATAACCAAGTTTCACCTGCACTAAATGCTGCTGTTAAATCAATTACTGGTGATTCTGCTTGTATGGCATCTGTGCTACCACTACCTGCATCATCATCATCAAATGCAAAGTTTGCTGTTGTTGTAGGGTCTGCTTCAAAAGCTGTAGGATCTGTATTGTAAGTTCCTGTTACAATCCAATTGGTATTGGGCCAGTTTGCTGGCTGATTAATTACCTGAGCTTGTGCAATTATACTAAATAATAGTAAAATTAGGAGAGTAGTTTTTTTCATAAGTATGAAATGATTGTGTTAGTTTAATTTATGTGATAAACATCCCAAAATTTCATTTGGAATCTTAAAGGTATATTTTTTTATGAGACTATCTAAATTCAGATAGATATAATGCTTTTTTTTTCGTTGAAATGTTAGTGTTTTGTTAAAAGTAGTATTTAATTTTCTGTGTTTTAGCTTTTTTAATGGGAAATTTCTATGTTTTTTTTGATTTCGTTGCC
The DNA here is from genome assembly GCF_037029245.1 of Mesoflavibacter sp. CH_XMU1422-2. Classification (NCBI taxonomy): domain Bacteria; kingdom Pseudomonadati; phylum Bacteroidota; class Flavobacteriia; order Flavobacteriales; family Flavobacteriaceae; genus Mesoflavibacter; species Mesoflavibacter sp. CH_XMU1422-2. Next base: position 5,529 of record NZ_JAYMEE010000056.1, read on the forward strand.
GAATTCGTCAGTGACTGTAATTGTATATTTGCCTTCTTTTGGCTGGATTGCCAAATTATGAATTGTAGTTGTTTCACCTAAAAAAATATGGTCTAAATACCAATATAATTTTGTGTTTGGTTTAGAGTGTGTAACTTTTAAAATCAGATCGTTAGTTTTTTCATTGAAATCTTTAGGTAGAAAAATCTTTTTGATATCTTTAGGATAGATAAATTCCATTGTTTCTTTTTTAGAATTAATGCAATCCTCTCTAAAAGCAGGTAAGGGTTTGTAAAATGGATGTTTGTCTTTGTAGTAGTAAGCCATTAAAGGAGGTAAAACAAACCAAGATGTGTTTTTAATTTCGGTTATATTTTCGCAAGAAGAATTTACTTGAAAACTCTCAGTTTTATCTAAGTGTATTAATTTGTGATAAGGGCAAGCTTCTGTCTTTAAGCCACTTTTTTGTATATATTTTTCATCTACATTATTACAATTTACAGAAGCTCTGTAACCACTAGTTAAGCATATCTTTACCTTTTCCATTTCATCAAAAGGTTTTTGAAACCATTGACTATTAGGTAATAAATCAAACACATCAAAAAGTATTGGTGCAGCTGTTTGTACACCAACTAAGCCAGGTCTTCCTTCTCCATCTGCATTACCAACCCAAACACCAACAACATAATCTTTGGTTGTGCCTATTGCCCATGCATCTCTAAAGCCATAACTGGTACCTGTTTTCCAAGCAATTTGTTTAGAATTATCAAAAAACTCCCAATTATCATCGCCTTCAGGTCTATTTACTTCTTTTAAACTTTCATAAGTTAAGTAGATAGAAGCGGCGTCAAAAAGTGTTTTTTCGTTGGATTTTTTACCAAAATCTATTTTTTCGTCTTCGTAGAAAGTAGGCTCACAAAATTCGTTGTTAAAATATTCGCTTGATGTTTCATTAAAATGATTAATGGTTGAAGAAAACGCAGCATAACTTTTACATAAATCCCAAAGGTTACTTTCTGCTCCGCCAAGCACTAAAGATAACCCGTAGTGGTTAGCATTAAATCTAATATCTTTAAGATGAAGATTTTTTAAATAATAATGAAATCTGTCCAAGCCAAAATCTTGTAACATTCTAACAGCAGGAACGTTTAATGATCTTGATAAAGCTTGTTTTGCAGGTACAGCACCATCAAACTCTTTATTGAAATTTTCTGGTGAATAATCGCCAAATTGTGTTGGTACATCTGCAACTAAAGTATTTGGTAAAATATCTCCAGCGTCTAGCATTGCAGCATATAAAAATGGCTTTAAAATACTACCTGTGCTACGTGGTTTGTTTATAATATCTACACTGTTTTGATGATTTTTATCGGTTGGAGCATTACCTACATATGTTAAAACTTTTCTGGTTTTTACATCTAAAACGAGTACCGAAATATTATAAATTTCGTTTTGTTTTAAGGTATTATAATGATTAAAAACAATAGTGTTAGTTTGCTGCTGAAGTCTCTTGTTAACACTAGTTTTAATGCGTTGTCCTTTGTTGTTTTTTGAAATGGTTTGCAGTAAATGTGGCGCAATTTGTGGTAAAGGATAGGGTTTTTGTGGTAATCCTTCGGATATTGATAGTCTGTAAGTTAGACTATCAATAGTTTGATTATCTAAAAGTTTTTTTAGTAATCTATTACGTTTGTTTAATAGTTGTAATTGGTTTTTACCAGGATATATCAAACTTGGTGCATTTGGTAAGACTGCTAATGTTGCACTTTCTGCCCAAGATAAATCTTCAGAATTTCTATTAAAATATCGCCATGAAGCTGCATCTAAGCCAACAACATTTCCGCCAAAAGGCGCATGACTGGCGTACAATGCTAAAATTTCATCTTTATCGTATCTTAATTCTAGCCGCGTTGCTAAGATAATTTCTTTAAATTTTTCCCAGTAAGTACGTCGTTTTCCTTTTCGCGATAAGCGTATAACTTGTTGTGTAATGGTACTTCCGCCTCGTTTAATTTCACCAGAATTTATATTTTCTTTTAAAGCTTTAAAAATTGAAATTGGATTAAAACCAGGATGATTGTAAAAGTATTCGTCTTCAAAAGCTATGATACAAGTTTTAAATTTATCAGGAACCGAATCATTTTCAGGAAAACGCCATTGGCCATCATCTGCAATTATAGCACCTAATAACTCATTTTTATTACTTGTAATAACCGTTGCAGTTGGGTCTTTAAAAAGGTGTTTGGGTAAACAAAAATAGTAAGCCACAACCAGTAAAAATAATACAATTGTTTTCTTTTTATTGTTTTTAAAGTAGGCTAACAGTCTTTGCATTAAAAAATTATAGTTTGTAACAAAGTTTTAAAAAGTGAATTTAAGCATTTAACATTAAAAATGACTAATTAATATTTATCTTTAAAACGTGAAAAAAGATAAGTTACTTCTTAAAATAATTATAATTTTTATTGTTCTATTTTCTTTTGAAGATGGATATGCTCAGTTAGGTTTTTGTAACGGAAATTCTGGTGACCCAATCTTCACAGAAACCTTTGGGGCAGGTACAACACAAACACCTTTACCAGCAGGTACAACAACTTACACCTTTTCCTCTGCGACACCAAATGATGGGTTTTATACAGTTTCAAGTTCAACTGCGTTTTTTGATTGGCACGATGTATCAGATCATACAGAAGGTGATAGTAATGGGAAATGCTTAATTGTAAATGCAGATTTTACTGCTGGCGAATTTTACAGAACAACAATTACAGGACTTTGCGAGAATACATCTTATGAGTTTTCGGCATTCTTAATAAACCTTTCAAGAAGTACGGGTTGTGGAGGAAATAACATCCCAATAAACGTAAGGTTTGAAATTTGGGACGATACCGATACTACACTTCTTGCAAGTGGTGACACTGGAGAAATTGACGCACAATCCACACCAAATTGGGAGCAGTATGGATTAGTTTTTCAAACATTACCAGCGCAAACCGAAGTGATTTTAAAAATGAGAAATAATGGCGCAGGTGGTTGTGGTAACGATCTTGCAATTGATGATATAGTTTTTAAATCATGTGGAGATAATGTAACCATAGAAGACACAAGTAATGAAAGTGATGTTTTTATTTGCGAAACACAAGCACCTTACAATTTAAACTTACAAGCTAATCCTGACGGCACAATATTTAATTCCTATGCTTACCAATGGGAAACCTCTACAGATGGTATAAATTGGACAGAAATTGTAGGTGAAACCAATCAAAATTTAAACATCAATGTTAACACAACATCCTTATACCGTGTTAAAGTAGCCGAAGATGCTATAAATCTAGCTAATGCTTTGTGTAATGTGATTTCGGATGAATTTTCTATCACGATAGTACCAACGCCATTAGCACCTGTTAGTAACGGAGATATCACAATTTGCGAAAACGAAAATCAACCTTTAGAAGTTACTGTACCAACAGATGTAACAGTAAATTGGTACGATGCTGTTTCTGGAGGAAATTTGCTTGAAGAAAATAATACCAGCTTTTTGCCCGAAAATGAAGGTGTTTATTATGCTGAAGCCATTTCAATTAACGGAAATTGTATTTCAAATAGCAGAACAGCAGTAACACTTACTTATTCCCAATCGCCACAAGTTTTTGATGAAGCAGTCTTTTTCTGTCAAGATGAAAGTGTTGAAATAAGTGCAAACATCAATAACATGAGTTACCTTTGGAATACAGGTGAAACAACCGAAAGTATTACAGTTTCAACCGAAGGTATTTATACTGTAGACGTCACAAATCTTGATGGTTGTACTGTGACAAAAACAATTGAAGTAACACAATTAGATGCGCCTATAATTGCTGAAGTTTTTACTGAAAATAATGACTTAATAATTACTACCGAAAACCAAGGTAATTTCTCTTATTCTGTCGACGGAATTAATTATCAAAACACGCCAGTTTTTGAAAACCTTGAAGGAGGAAGATATACCGTTTACGTTAGAGAAAATAGTGATTGCGGCATAGATACTCAAACTTTTATTCATTTTATAGTACCAAAATTTTTCACGCCAAATAATGATACTTACCATGATACTTGGCGATTAAAAGATATAGAATTTTATGCGTCCTCTGAAGTGCAAATTTTTGACCGTTACGGTAAATTACTTTTTTATAGAAAGAACAAACCAATCTCTTGGGATGGAATGTTTAGGAAACAACCATTACCAACTTCAGATTATTGGTACGTTATTACTATTAATGGACAACGTCGTGTTGGGCATTTTACATTGAAACGATAAAATAATTTAATCTAAACTATCTAAAAAGGCTTTTAGTTCGTCAATTTTTTGAGAACCGATTAAAAACTTTTTTCCGTTTTTAAGCTCTAAAGCTAAACCCATTTTTCCTTTAATGTTGTAAACTGTTCCGTAATTGGTCCATAATCTAATTCCCCAACCGCCAACAAAACCATAATTTACAATTTGTGCTTTTTCAACTTCAGACCATTTTACAGCTCTTTTGGTTAACGGGAAGAAGTGTACTTTAATGTCTTGTTGCGTGATTTCGGTTCGTAATTGTATCATCCAGAAAAAAGTAATTAACGCAAAAACAAAAACAGAAAATACAATAAGCCCTTCATCAGACATAGGTTTATCTCCCATAGGTTCTCCTAAATAAAGTTGTTTGTAAATACCAACAACAGGTAAAACACCAATACTAAATAAGATTAGCCAAAGCCACCATTGTGTAAATTTTTGTTTTTCTATGAATAGTTTTTTCATGGTTTAATAAAATTCGTCAGTTTGAGTGAATTTTTACGATTGAAAAGAGTGAAAATTTGTATCGAAAACAAGAATTTAAATTTAGTTCTCGATACATTTTTTCGTTTTACTTCGACTACGCTCAGTAACCACTCAAAATCACTCAAACTGACGCTTATTTGTTATTTCTCAACTTCAATCCATTGTCCTTTATTTCTAACAAAAAACTCGTTATCATACATGGCTTCTGCTTGTATTCCTGGTAAATAATAAGAGCCTAAGTAAGATGCATTAAGCATAACGTTAAAGGTTTTGGTTTCTTTTTGTTTTAAATCAAAATAGAAATTAACACGGTCGTCTCTAATATCTGTAAAACGGGCTTGACTTGTGGTATTGTTCCCAAAATCTGTAAAACGTGTGTTTACAATTTCCCAACCAGAAGGGAAAATTTGCGTTAATGCCACATCATTAACGCTATAGTTTTTAGCATTAGTAATTTGTACTGTTGCAACAAAATCTTCACCTTGTTTAAGTTTTGAAATGTCTATTTTATCACCTTTTAAGTTTTTAAAGACAACGTTTGCAGTTAAGCCTCTTTGCTCGGTTAACTCTTCGCCTAAAGGTAATTTACCAGAAGTTAATAGGCGTATATAAACTAAATTGTCGTAGTTGTTTTTAATGCTAATTTGGTTAGCGCCATCTTTGATTTTCAAATCACGTTGTGCTAATGCATTATTACTATTTACGGTTTCAGATTTACCATTAATACTGTAGTTAATTTTTATGCCTTTTCCGCCATTAGCAATAACCATTTTACCCATTGCAAGTAAACTGTATGCTGTAGTTTGTGTACTCATCCAACGTTGACTAGACAATTCTTTAGCAATAGTTTCGGCTAAATCTTTAAGGCGTTTGTCTTTAGTAATAACCATAGTTTCTAGCGCCATAGCACGATTTCTGTCTACAGATCCATAAGTGTAATAATTATGTTTTACAGGTTGAAACTCGATATTAGCAGTTTTAGCAACTGCGTTACTAGCTTCGGTTTGACCTGCTAAAGCATAAGCTGCTGCAAGACGCCATTTGGCTTCGTTAGATAATTCTGAAAATTCGCGTAAGCGGTTCATTGCTGCTAAATCAGGACTATCAGCTAGTGCCAATGTATATAATCTGTAAGCTTGTGCTAAATCTGAGTTGTAGTTACTGTAACTAGGTCTCCAGTTTTGCGCTGCTTCTTTTTGATATTTTATCCAATTGCTTTTAAAAGTTAGTGGCAATACAAAACCTTTCTTTTCGGCTTCAATCATAAAATGTCCAGCGTAACTTGTTCCCCAATCGTTAGCGTTATTTTCTCCAATCCAATAACTCAGACCGCCATTTGGTCTTTGGAAGTGACCAAGACGCTTAATACCGTTTTTAATATTATCCTGAATTTTTAATTGTTGATCTTGAGGTAAATCAAAAATATCTGTCAAAAATAATTGCGGGAATACGCTAGATGTTGTCTGCTCTACGCAACCATGAGGATATCTAATTAAATATTCTAAACGACGTGTAAAGTCCATTGGAGGTAATGTAGAAAACTCAACCGTTGCGCTGTTTGTACCTGTAACACCAAAGGTTGAAAAATCTATAGTTTTACTGTTGTTAGCTGTTAAAGATTCGTTGTAACTTTTAGTAGATATTGGATTAACATTTTCAACATCAATTTCAACTTTGTAAGTTGAAGTTTCGCCATTTCCAGATGCTACAACTTCAATTGTATTGATACCTTTTGCTTTGCTAACGTCCAGTTCAAAATATTCCATTTTTTCATCTGGTTTTTCAAAACTTAAAGATTTTGAAGACTCGCCAACTACTGAAATTCCGTTGCTTAATTTCAATTTAAGTGATACGTTTTTCACCTTAGGTTCCATAGCAAAAACAGTTACCGGAAGTGTTACTTTTTCGTCAGGACTTAACTTACGTGGTAATGATGCTAATACCATTAAAGGTTGTTTAACTTGTACCGATTTTTCGGCATTACCGTAAGCTTCATTTTCTACATGACTAGCCACAACCATAGTTCTTACTGCACCAATATAATTTGGCATTTTTATGGTGTGCGATTTGCGGTCTCCAGCTTCTAACTTAAATGGACCTAAAAAGGTAACAACAGGTTTAAAACGGTTGGCTTTTTTGTTTTTTCCTGCTGCTGCATTGCCATCTCCACCAATTGCAAAGACTTGATCAATACTACCGCTGTAAGCGCCAATAACATCATCAAACATATCCCAAGTTTTTACGCCTAAAGCTTCGCGAGCATAAAATGCATCCCAAGCGTTTGGAGTTTTAAATCGGGTTAAATCCAGCAAACCTTCTTCTACAACAGCAAGTGTGTACGTCATTGGTTTGTTGTTTTTTTCTGAAACAAATACCGTGTAATCTTCTTTTGGTTTTAAGACACTTGCCATTTTAATTTCTGGATGTAAAATAGTGTTTGGATCTTCTACCATTATTGGGATTACACCATACAAACGCAACGGTAAATCGTTAGCAGTAGAGGCATGCGGTTGCAGTAACGATATGTTTACAAATACGTTTGGCGCCATTTGTTTTGTAATAGGAATATCTACTGTTGTTTCTCCAGTTTCCGTTTTAACCCATCTATGTTCTATAACTTCAGAGCCATTTTCTATACTAATTAACGCGCGACCAGAAGTACCAGACGGGAAAGTGATTTTTGCAGTTTCGCCAACATTGTAATTTTCTTTATCTGCAGAAAACACAAGCATACTTGCAGCTTCCTTGTCGTTTGATGGTTGACGTTTCCACCAATTTTTATAGAAATAAGCCGTTTGACCTGTAGAATGTCCAGAAACAGGATCTTTGATTGTGATGTAATAACGACCACCTTCTTCATCAGGGACATTAATATTAAAAGACGTTTTTCCTTTAGAATTGGTGTTTAATTTGCTTTCTAAAAATGGTTTGTAAAACGAACTTGAGGTGTATTTTGATAGATTATCTTCTGAAGAATTCCACCACCAACGCCATTCAATTTTATAAACTTTTACTTCTAAACCATTACGTTGTATAGCATTACCTTGATCATCTACAACGACTAAATCGAAGTTGTTATTAGCATCCGTTTCATAAGAACCGTAACGTTTTGGTTCTGGTGATTTTAAACCAACAAACGAGTTGTAAGGTGCGTAAGGCATTGTGAATGCATCCATAGAGAAATCGCCACCATTTTCAAAAGCTCTAACTAAAAATTGTGCATTTAACATACCTGGTGCGCCTTTACCAATAGATAAGTTTTTGGTAATGTTAGCTAAACCATCGGCATCTAAATTGCCTTCAAAAATGGTTGTTTCTTCGGTATTGAAAGATTTTGCAGGATCTCTAAATTTGTAATCTGGATAGTTTTTAAATCCTGAATACGAATTAGAAAACTTTGCTTTTACCTCTGCTTTTAAATTTTTTGCTGGAGCGCCATGTAACCAGTTAACGGCTAATTTTCCTTTTAAATTAGAATTGCTTTTTAGGATTTCGTCATTAAAATCTATCTTAATTTTTAGACGGTTAGGTTTAACGGTTTCAACTTTTAACCCTTTATAAAAATTAGCGCCACCAACGGTTACTTTTGCATTCCAATTACCAGTTTTGTCTTCGGTAGCTGTAGGAACAGTAAAGGTGTAAACATTGTTTAATCCGTTGCTTTTTACTTTTTTAAAGGCTAATTTTCCGTTAGGATCTGTAATTTCAAGTTTTACAGGATGACCTTTAGGTAGTTTATTTGCCGCATCATTAAGCATAAATGATAAATGAATCGTATCTCCAGGTCGCCAAACACCACGTTCTCCGTAGATGTAACCTTTTAAACCACGTTGTAGCGTAGTACCAGAAACATCAAATTTACTTAAAGATAAAGAGTTACCATCGTTAAGTTTTACATAAGTAGTGTTGTAGCCTTTTGTTACAGTTGCAAAAGCAGCGTGCTTATTAGCGCTTATAGTTGCAAAACCATTACTGTTAGTGGTTGAACTAACTATCTTTTGTTGTTGAAAATTATATAATGCTATAGTTGCTCCTGCTTCTGGATTAGTATTTAAGATATTGCTTACTGCAAATAAATAGTTGTTATTAGCTCCTTTTTTAACAATAGTACCAAGGTTAGAGCTAATTAAATTTTGAGCAATAACACGGTTAGAATTATAGTACGATTCGTGGCAAGGATTGTTGCGTTCTCTCCAGTTGTAGTTATCGTTGCGATAGCTATAGGTTAGATTATCCCAATACTCTTCTTCTTTAAGGTCTTCGTCTTCGGTGTTGGTTTGGTTATAATTATCGTTGTAATAATCGTCGTAATAGTAATCGTCTTCATAGTAATAATCTTCATCTTCGTCATCATTACTACTAGAAGCTGTGGTATTACAGTCGTAAAGTGAATAGGCTTTTTTAAAGTCAATTTCAACTCTATAAATAGCGCCAGGATCTGCTTTAATATATTTTGAAAGATCTACGCTGTAGGTTTTCCATTTTCCGTCGTTATCTAAAGGGTTTTCAATTAGGTTAATGGTGTGTTTTGCAATGCGTCTTCCTACACGTCTAATGGCTCTATTATTGTTGCTATACAGTTCATTGTCTTGAAGAAATTGAAGTACGTTATCTTCAAAAATTTTGATGACTCTAAGGTCTACAGCTTTTAAATTTACTGCTTTAAAGTTGAATTTTAATTCTTTAGAATTTGGTAAAAACACACCGCTATTTACCAGTTTTACTTGTGGTTTTATATCTTCAAAAGCAATAGTTTGACTGTAAGGTGTTTTTAATTTGTATCCATATGTGTTTTTTATACCTTGAAATACATCAATTTTTAAATTACCTGACATTTTGGATTGCGGATACACTTTAAGTACATTACCATCTACAATAAATTTTGGGTTTTTAGCATTTTGAATAGTTACTAAACCATCAAAATTTTGTTGTTTTTTTATTGGGTCTGAAAAATTAATAGATAAAAATTGCTCTGGTAATTGAAACACTTCTACACCAACAATTTTAAAGTTGTTAATACCAGGAATAGTTACTTTGTTCTCTCCAGAATTGTCTGCATTTATTGGCTTTCCGTTCCATTTTACTAAGATATCTGCATCATCAATTTTTCTTGTAATACTATCAATTTTAAATTCAAAATATTTTGAAGGAAGCAGTTTTTCATCCCAAACAATATTTAATTTTTTTCCATCTTGACTGGCTTCAACCAGTAGCTTTGCTTTATCAATAGTAGTGATATCTGCTAATTTTAACGCGCCATTTAAATACTGTAATTCTTTGGTGTAAGATTGTAGGTTGTTGGTTTCAATAATAAAATTTGGTGTAATAGTTTTAAAGCTAAAATCATAAGTGTCAAAACCATCTGGTAAATCGTTATAAAGATCTTTTAGTTTTACAGAAACGGTATATTCTGTGTCTGGCGATAAGTTTTCGTCAGGAATAAAAGTAAACGCGTGGTCATTTACAACTTTAAGTTGTCCTTCTACAAAAGGTTTAATTTTAAAAAGACTTTTGTCTAATTCTTTATCAGCTTCCCAACCGGCTACAGTTTTTGCAAGACTAACATTAATATGATCTGCAACAGATACTCTACCAGCAGTTGTGTAACTAATATAGTCTCTATATTTAAAAAGATTGTCTGTTTTAGGTGTTTTTTCTTTACATGAAAATGTTATGAAAAAAACTAATAAAATGGTGTAGAAAGATTTTAACTGCATTGATTAATAGGTTTGTAGATGAATGTTTATCAAGAGAAATAGTGTTAAATAAATTACGTTAACATTTTATGATTTAGTTTGTATGAGATGTTAAAAAAAAGATAAATTATTGATTGTAGATACCAACATAAACTTCTCCTTTGTCATTAACAGAAGCTCTATACATGCCAGCAGTGTTAGAGTCCATAACAATGTTTCCGTATTTATCAATAGCAATAATACCACCGTTTCCACCAAGATCAGGTACCTTTTTCTGAATTACTTCTTTTGCAGCATCTTTTAGGCTTAAACCTTTATATTCTACTAATGCAGATATATCATGAGCAACTGTTGCACGAATAAAAAACTCTCCCCATCCAGTTCCAGAAACAGCGCAAGTAGTATTGTTTGCATAAGTACCAGCTCCAATTATTGGTACATCACCAACCCGACCAAATCTTTTATTAGTCATTCCTCCAGTAGATGTGCCAGCAGCTAAATTTCCGTTTTTATCAAGAGCTACACAACCAACGGTTCCAAATTTTGAATTTTTTATTTCAGCGTCATAAAAAGCTATTTGCTTTTCTTTATTAGTTTCTTTCTCTTTAATTCTTTTTAAACTTTTAAGTCGTTTTTCTGTTTTAAAGTAATTAGGGTCTACAATTTCAAGTTGTTGTTCTTTTGCATACTTTTCTGCACCTTGACCTGTCATCATTACATGTGGAGAAACATCCATGATTTGTCTAGCTAAATTAATAGGATTTTTAACGTTTGTAATAGCAGCACATGCACCAGCATTTAAGGTTTTTCCATCCATAATTGAAGCATCAAGCTCAATAGTTTCTTCATTTGTAAAAACAGCACCTTTACCTGCGTTAAATAAAGGAGAATCCTCTAATATATTTATTGTTTTTTGTACAGCATCAAGACTGCTGCCTCCTTCTTTTAAAATGTTGTAACCAACCATTACGGCTTCTTCTAATTTTGCTTTGTAGGCTGCTTCATTCTGTTTAGTCATATTCTTTTTTAAAATAGTGCCTGCGCCACCATGAATAACTATTGCAAACTCATTTACTTGAGTATTGGTAGTTTTGCTAACTATGTCTGATTGTACATTTTTTGATTTTTCTGTAGAATTGCAGCTTAGGTTTAATAGAAATAAAAGTGATAGAATAGATTTTAGTAAAGTCTTCATTAGATAAAAATTATAGCATTAAAATTAGCAATTTTTAAACGGTTTTTATGCTAAATAACCAATGAAATATTAGTATATTCGCTAAAAATTAAATAATTCGTAAAAAAGAAACATTTATGGAAGCAATTGCTACCGATTTCGGAATAAAAGAAGCTTTAAAACAATTAGGTATTAAAGACGTTAATGATGGTACTTCTACAGGCTCTGATAGCTTTGGAAGTGGTGAGTTAATTTCATCTTACTCTCCAACAGATGGACAATTAATTGGTAAAGTTTCTACTACAACAAGAGAAGACTACGATAAAGTTATAAAAACAGCTCAAGATGCCTTTTTAGAGTTTAGAGCAATGCCAGCACCGCAAAGAGGTGAAATAGTAAGACAGTTTGGTAATCGTTTAAGAGAATTAAAAGAACCATTAGGTAAGCTAGTATCTTACGAAATGGGTAAATCTTTACAAGAAGGTTACGGAGAAGTACAAGAAATGATAGACATCTGCGATTTTGCAGTAGGTTTATCAAGACAATTAAACGGGCAAACTATTCCTTCGGAAAGACCAGGTCACGTTATGAGAGAGCAGTGGCACTCTTTGGGTATTGTTGGTATTATTTCAGCATTTAACTTTCCAGTTGCAGTTTGGTCTTGGAACACAGCATTAGCATGGGTTTGTGGTGATGTTTGTGTTTGGAAAGCTTCAGAAAAAGCACCACTTTGTGCAGTAGCTTGTCAAAATATTATTGCTGAGGTATTAAAAGAAAACAACTTACCAGAAGGTATTTCTTGTATTATAAACGGAGATTACAAAGTAGGAGAATTTATGACAACAGATCATAGAATTCCGTTAATCTCTGCAACAGGATCTACACGTATGGGACGTATTGTTGGTAAAACAGTAGCCGAGCGTTTTGGTAAATCTTTATTAGAATTAGGAGGAAACAACGCTATAATTATTACACCTACTGCAGATTTAAAAGTAGTTGTGCCTGGTGCAGTATTTGGTGCTGTTGGTACTTGCGGACAACGTTGTACAAGTACACGTCGTTTAATTATACACGAGTCTGTTTACGATAAAGTAAGAGACGCTATAGTTGGTGCCTACAAGCAGTTAACTATTGGTAATCCATTAGACGAGAAAAACCACATTGGACCATTAATCGATAAAGACTCTGTAAACACGTATTTATCTGCTATAGAAAAAGCTAAAGCTGAAGGTGGAAATGTACTAGTTGAAGGTGGTGTTTTAGAAGGAGAAGGTTACGAGTCTGGTTGTTATGTAAAACCAGCGATTATTGAAGCTGAAAATGATTTTGAAATTGTACAAACCGAAACTTTTGCACCAATTTTATATTTAATGAAATATTCTGGCGATGTAGAAAATGCAATCGAAATGCAAAACGGAGTTGCGCAAGGATTATCTTCTGCAATTATGACTAACGAAATGAAAGAAGCAGAAAAATTCTTATCCTTTGCAGGAAGTGACTGCGGTATTGCCAACGTAAACATTGGTACTTCTGGTGCTGAAATTGGAGGTGCTTTTGGAGGCGAAAAAGAAACTGGTGGCGGACGTGAGTCTGGATCTGATGCTTGGAAGGTTTACATGCGTAGACAAACCAACACGGTAAACTACTCAGACCAGTTACCTTTAGCGCAAGGTATTAAGTTTGACTTATAATATTATTTCGCTTTCGCGGAAGTTAAGCCACATCAAAAAAGATGTGGCTTTTTTATTTTCATAAAATTTAACCTAAAATTTTAGTTTTTTATCGATTATTTGTGTTTAATTCAAATAATTAATAATCAAACAGTTAAAAAATCACGATTTTTTAATAACTTAATACTCATAATATTAAAAACTAACCATTATGAGTAAAAAATCTAGACACCTTCTTGGTATTTTACTTACCATCATAATCGGTACAGTCTTGTACTGGTTTTTTTGTTGTCAATATTGCACCGGTAATATTGAGAATAACCAAAAAGATGTGTCCGTAGCACCAGAAGTAACTATCAAACCAATTACACTTAATGATCCAGATGGAGATTTTAATTTAGAAATTAAAGACAATTTTAGTTTCAAATTTTCAGATTACCATTTTATCGAGCCAATTTCACCCGAATTAAATCAAGGTTTAGATCAAATAGCAACTTATTTAAATAATCATCCTGAAAAATCACTTGATGTTAAAGGTTTTTACAAGTCTGTAGAGATTAATAACTCGGCATTTCCTACCATTGGGTTAGCACGTGCTAACGTGATAAAAAATCTTATGGCTTCAAAAGGTGTAAATTTTAAAAATATAAATACATATGGTGTTTTAGATAACGATTTAAATCGAGAAAATGATACTATAAACGGAGGTGTAAGCTTTAAAATCTCCGCATTTAAAGAAAGAAACTCTGATCAAGATGAAGCTTTAAAAGATTTAGCTAAAAGTATTAAAGCTAATCCGTTAATACTTCATTTTGAAACAGCTCAAACTAATATTGTTCTAACTAAAGAACAACGACAAAAAGTGGCAGATATGGTTGATTATGTATATAAAGTAGATGGTGCAAGTATTACGGTAACCGGACATACAGATAATCAAGGTAGCAGAGATACTAATATAAAAGTTGGGCAAGAAAGAGCAGATTTTGCTAAAAACTATTTAATAGATAACGGTATTTCTTCAAGTAAAATATCAAGTACTTCTTTAGGTCCAGATCAACCTATTGCAGATAACACTACTGAAGAAGGTAGAGCAGAAAACAGACGAGTTGTAATAACCATTAACTAAAAAAATAAAACCATGAGAATATTATTAATTAGCATACCGTGTTGGTTAATTCCTACTTTGGTAGGATTAATTTGTGCAATTTTAGGATACTTATTAGGTAAACTACTAAACAGAAGTAATGATAATAATGAAAATATTGATATTTATAAAAACCGAATTTCTAAATTAGAAACAGATTTAGCAGCTTGTATGTCAAGTAAAGAAGTGTCTCATTCTTCTGGATTAGCAAATACTATTGCTCCCAAAGCATCAGGTATTGAAGCTGTTGTTTTTAATGCAGATGCAGCTAAAGCAGCTTTAGGAAAAAAAATAAAAGAAAATGATCTAACTGTTGTTGAAGGTATTGGGCCAAAAATAAAAGAATTGTTCCATAATCATAACGTTACAACTTGGGCAGATTTAGCCAATTGTACAATAGAAAAATGTAAAGAAGTTTTAAAGTCTGGCGGAAAACGTTTTGAAATACATAAGCCAGGTACTTGGCCAAAACAAGCAGAAATGGCTGCTAAAGGCGAATGGCAAAAACTTAAAGATTGGCAAGATCAATTAGATGGAGGTAAATAAGAAACAATAAAGTTTTAAAAAGTAAAACCACTTTCTATTAGAAAGTGGTTTTTTATGTAAACCTTAATTCAATGCCGAAACTTTATCGGGAGAACTAAGATTTTTTTAAATGTTAATTAATACATTAAAACATTGTTTAATTAACTAATTTATAGACAGTTTTAAATTTATTTCTAACAATTATCTAGATTAACCGCTAACTGTATTTTACCTTTCTTAAAATTCTAATAGCATCTTTATATTTTTGATACACTTTGGGATGCTTTTTTAAATAAGGCTTTGCTTCATGAAGTTTATCTATGGCTTCATGAAATAAATTTAAATAACATATAAGATACGTTTCTGGTAGGTTGTTTAGATCTTGTAATTCTACTTTATTTAAAGAAATTCCTTTTTTAAGTTTTTCTAAAACAGAATTATTAGCATTGTAAATGTGATGTAATACTTTTTTGTCGTACTGTGGTGGATTGAAAACCAGGGTAGAATCTATATTATAATTTGCATTATCATTAAAACTAATAACAGTTTCTTCTAAAGGGTAATATTTATAATGGTCTTGAATACCTAGCTTTACATAATCTAAAATTGAAAACGAATTTTCATCATATTTTATAGCAACTTCATCTAAAGTTGAATAAAACAATCGTACTTGCTCGTTAACCAGTTCTATATCAACTCTAGAGTAAAATGTTTCGTCTTTAACGGTTTTTTTAATACCTGACCAACACACAATAAAATATTCTTTAAAAACAATATATTTTGGGTTGTAATCCTGTCTTTTCTGCATAAAATCCATAACGCCATCTAAAATATGCTGAATATTATTTTGAGCATGTTTCTCGATAGAAGCTACAATTTCTGAATTAACATCTTTAATCTCTATGTCAAAAACCTTAGGCATACTAATGCTACCTTCTCTAAAAAACACAGAGCCACCATAGTATTTCCAGATGTTTTTTCTTAAAGATGTAATACCTGTACTTGGTCTAATAGTTACTAGGCCAACTACTTTATGATCTGGTAGATGCGGAAAAGGAATATTTTCATATTGTACAATTGGCGGATTGGTTAAATAGGCATTTATTAAATTCTGAATTTTAGAATCGTCAAAAAAATCTACGCCTACTATTTTATTATCTTCGTCTTCTACGCCAATGACGATATAAGAATTATTTTTTGGGTTAGAGTTTGAAAGTGCACAGACGTGTTTTAAAAATTTAGCTTTTCCTTCCTTTTGGCCAATATCAATCTTTCGTTTTTTGTCATAAAAACTGTTCTCATCGTTATGAGCTAGTAAGTTTTTAATTAAAAGACGTTTATTGATCATATGTCTGTCATTACTGAATTGTTAAGGAAACTTTTTAAAGTGTTTCTAATTCTCTTTTTATATTCTCTCTAGCCTTATTTTCAAATTGTATTTTATAAGTTTTTGTAAAGTATAAAGTGTCTCGTTCTAAAAAGTGTTGAAGCACTTTTTTTCGACCAGATTTGTACATAAAATCAGGATATATTTTATACTCTTTTCTAATTTGTTGAGTATAATTTTTATAAGTTTCCCAATTAGATCCAAGAATCGATAAATCTAAATCTAATAGGTAAGCATTATCTTGATTTTGATTTAAAATTACGTTATGTTTTTTAGTTGAAAGGATTAGTTCTTCAACTTTTTTAATTGAGTTTAAACTGAAATTAAATGATTTAAGTCTGTTTTTAGCAAATGCTGCGCTTTTTTCTTCGTTGTCTTTTTTGGTTGATTTGTAGATAATATCGTGATACCAAATTGCAAATTTGATTTCTGGAAGATTAGCTATTTCATTTTTAATAGTTTCAAGTTGAACTAGCATATTATGAATATGTTCTAGATTATGATAATATCTTGATTTTTTTGAATACTGAGATTTAATGTCTTCCCAATAGTTATAGATTAAATCTTTATCACTAGAATAATTTGAAGCTAAAGCAATCCATTCATTTTTCAACCAATCTATCATAGGTTACTCTTTTTTCACAATAGTACTACTAGCTTGTGCAGTACAAAACATTAATACGTCTGCAAGGTTAACATGTGCAGGACGTGATACAGCAAAATAAATAACTTCGGCTACATCATCTGCTTGTAACGCTTTGTAACCAGTATAAACCGTATCTGCTTTGGCATCTCCTTTAAAACGTACTTTAGAGAATTCGGTTTCTACCAACCCAGGATTTATAGCTGTAACTTTAATCCCAAAAGGGTTAAGGTCAATACGCATACCTTCGGTAATGGCAACAACTGCATGTTTGCTTCCGCAGTAAACATTACCGTTAGGGTAGACTTCTTTTCCTGCCGAAGAGCCAATGTTAATAATGTGTCCGCTTTTACGCTCGGTCATATTTGGGATAATGGCTTTGCTTACGTAAAGCAAACCTTTAACGTTAATGTCCATCATTTTATCCCAATCTTCTAAATTTCCGCTTTGTATAGGATCTAATCCATGTGCATTTCCTGCATTATTAATTAAAATATCTATGGTTTTAAATGTTTCTGGTAAAGAATTTATTGCGTCAAAAACGGCAACTTTATCACTAACATCAAAATTAAGTGTATGTACGTTAGTTTGTTTTGATAAGGCTTTTTTAATGGTATCTAATCGCTCTTGACGTCTTCCGCAAAGTATAAGATTGATGCCATGTTTGGCAAATTGGTGTGCTGTAGCTCTTCCTATGCCGCTTGTTGCTCCTGTTATTAACGCAGTTTTAACCATTATGCTAAATTAAAGTTAAAGAATAATCTATGTTACAATTGATTGCGTAATCACTTATAAATAAAAACCTCAAGATATGAAGACTTTAAAAATTTTTAAACTAATTTCAATTACTTTTTTATCAATTTTCTTAGGAAGTTGTAGTGACGACGATTCAGATTCGCCTGCAACAGAGCAAACATCACAAATTTCTATTAAAATGGTCGATGCACCAGGAGATTTTGAACACGTTTATGTAGATGTGCAAGATGTCATGGTAAAGGTAAATGGAGATGTTAATAGTGACGCTGGTTGGGTAAGTTTAGGAGCCGAAAATACAGGTGTAGTAGACTTATTAGAATTAACAGGAGGTGTTAGTTTAGAACTAGCAAATGATTATGAAGTGCCATCAGGAACTTTAAATCAAATTAGATTGATTTTAGGTGAAAACAATACCGTTGTTATAGATGGTACAACCTATGATTTAAATACGCCAAGTGCACAACAATCGGGATTAAAAATTAATGTAAATACAACTTTAGAGCCTAATTATAATTACACATTTGTTTTAGACTTTGACGCTAATCAATCTATTGTATTTGCACCAGATGTAAGCAATATTAATTTAACACCTGTGATTAATGCAAGTATTGAAGCTGAAACTGGAGTAATTTCTGGTTTAGTAACAGATTTTGATACTTTAGGTTCTCAAGTAATGATTGAAGCTAATAACGGTGTAGATACTTTTACAACATACGCTAACGAAACAGGTAATTTTGTACTTGCAGCATTACCAGAAGGTAATTATACTGTAACACTTTCAGTAGAAACTTCTTTAGGGTTAGCAGATATAGTGTTTACAGACGTAGCTGTGGAAGCAGGACAAACAGTAACTTTAGATTCAATTTTATTTGAATAATTAAGGTACTTTATGACCTTGACAAGCTACTAATATTAAGAACCAATCTTCCAGTTCTAAATTAATTTTAGTAGCAGCATAAGCATCTTTTAAGCGTTGTTTTGTTGTAGTACCAACTACAGGAATAATGTTTGAAGGATGTTTTAGTATCCAAGCTAATAATAATTGATCTTCGGTAGCATTATATTTATCTAATAAAGCACCTAATTGCTTGTGTATACGTCTTGTTTGCTCTGTATCTTCTTTAAATACGTAACCTAATGGTGACCAAGACATTGGTTGTATATTGTTTAGCATCATGTGGTCTAAGGTACCATCATGCATTGCTGTATGTTGCGTTAAAGAAAACTCTATTTGATTAACCTCCACACCAACGTATTTATTTAATAAATCGGTTTGACTAGGTGTAAAATTAGAAACACCAAATGACTTTATTTTTCCTTCTTTTTTTAATGTTGATACTGCTTCAGCAACAACTTCTGGTTGTAATAATGGACTTGGTCTATGCAATAATAACAGATCTAAATAATCTGTTTTTAGATGTTTTAAGCTATTTTCGGCAGACCAAACGATATATTCTTTTGTGTAATTATAGTGTTTTACTTTTAAGTCTGGTCTAGACTTACCAATATACTGTATACCGCATTTGCTTATTAACTCTATTTGACTTCTTTTAATACCACTTTCCGCGAAAGCGTTACCAAAATCTGCTTCTGTGCTGTAGTCTCCATATATATCAGCGTGATCAAATGTATGTATGTTATTTTCTAAACAATGATGCATCAAATCTATCATTTCTTGTTTAGACAGTTTTTTTCCCCATTGTCCCCATGTCATTGTCCCTGCTGTAATTTTAGAAAAATTCATACTATATACTTTAGTTTTTATATTTGTGCTAATAATGTAAAATTACTCTTAAAAGTCTTATAAATTAAGAACTTTTAACCAATTCTTAACATCGGTAATTGAAAAAAAATTACAATTTGCAGAGCTTGAAATTATTAGAGTTTCAAATTCCTAAAAAACTAATTTATAATGGAAGATACTAGTACTGTTGATATTGCATCAATAAATGCAAAAATTGAAAAGGAAAGCGCATTTGTAGACTTACTTATGCTAGAGATGAATAAAGTAATTGTTGGACAAAAACACATGGTCGAGCGTTTACTAATTGGATTATTAGGACAAGGACATATTTTACTAGAAGGTGTGCCAGGTCTAGCAAAAACATTAGCTATTAATACGTTGTCACAAGCAATAGATGCTAGTTTTAGTAGGATACAATTTACACCAGATTTACTACCAGCAGACGTTATTGGTACATTAATTTATAATATAAAGGAAAACGACTTTACTATAAAAAAAGGTCCAATCTTTGCTAATTTTGTGTTAGCTGATGAGATTAACCGTGCGCCAGCAAAAGTACAATCGGCTTTATTAGAAGCTATGCAAGAAAAGCAGGTAACTATTGGTGACGAGACTTTTAAATTAGATAAGCCATTTTTAGTAATGGCAACTCAAAACCCAGTAGAACAAGAAGGAACATATCCTTTACCAGAAGCGCAAGTAGACCGTTTTATGCTAAAAACGATTATAGATTATCCAAAACAAGCCGAAGAGCAGCTAATCATGCGTGCTAATTTAAAAGGAGCTTGGGATAAAGTAAATCCAGTAGTGACTACAGAGCAAATTATAAGAGCACAACAAGCGGTAAGAGAAGTGTATATGGATGAAAAGATTGAAAAATACATTCTAGACATTATCTTCGCTACACGTTATCCAGAACAATATAGACTAGACGATTTAAAACCATTAATCTCTTTTGGTGCGTCGCCACGTGGTAGTATTAACTTAGCTACTGCAGCAAAATGTTACGCATTTATTAAGCGTCGTGGTTATGTAATTCCTGAAGATGTACGTGCTGTTGTACAAGATGTATTACGTCACCGTATCGGAATTACTTACGAAGCTGAAGCAGAAAATGTAACTGCAGAAGATATCGTAAACAAGATTGTAAACGAAATTGAAGTACCTTAATCAGTTGGCATTATTTAGTCAACAGTCTTCAGTAAAGTTTAATTTACCGAATTCTTTTAACTAAATACTATTTAGCACTGCAAACTGCACACTGAACACTGCATACTGAAACAATGGATACTAAAGAAATACTAAAAAAAGTTCGAAAAATAGAGATTAAGACACGTCGTTTGTCTGATCATATTTTTGGAGGCGAATACCATTCGACTTTCAAAGGTCGTGGTATGACTTTTTCTGAAGTACGCCAATACCAATTTGGTGACGATGTAAGAAACATCGATTGGAATGTTACCGCACGTTATAATGAGCCTTACGTAAAAGTTTTTGAAGAAGAACGCGAGCTAACCATGATGCTTATGGTAGACGTTTCTGGATCTGAATTTTTTGGAACAGAACAACAATTTAAAAACGAAATTATTACTGAAATCGCTGCTACTTTAGCCTTTTCGGCAACTCAAAATAACGATAAAATAGGTCTGATTTTATTTTCAGATGACATAGAACTTTACATACCGCCAAAAAAAGGAAGATCTCATGTATTGCGTATTATTCGTGAGTTAATCGAGTTTCAACCTAAAAGCAAACAAACCAATATTGCCGAAGCTTTAAAGTTTTTACGCAACGTCATGAAAAAGAAAGCAATTGTTTTTATGATGAGCGATTTTATTGCAGAAGATTACAAGCAAACCCTAAAAATAGCAGCTGGAAAGCACGATATAACAGGAATTAGAATTTACGATAAACATGAAGAAAACATACCAAATTTAGGTATGGTAAATATGCAAGACGATGAGTCTGGCGAGTTAATGTTAGTCAATACAAGTTCTAAAAAAGTAAGACAAGAATACGTAAAGTTTTATACGCAAAAGGTTGGCTACTTTAAAGATAGTTTTGCAAAATCTGGCGCAGGAAGTTTGTCTTGCAGAACCGATGAGAGTTACGTAAAAAAACTATTAGGCTATTTTAAAACAAGAGGATAAATTATCAGGTTTAGCGCAGTCGAAACCTAATTTAATATGAAGAAACAGTATTTAAAATATAACAAAGTAAACACAAAAGGCTTTTGGTCTTTAATCTTTTTTCTTTTCTCGTTTTTATCATTTGCGCAAGTCACATCATCAATAGATTCTACTTCTATAAAAATTGGTGAGCAAATCACCTATAAAATTGAAGTCGAAACCGATACAACTAACGCTGTTATTTTTCCTGAAGGACAAACATTTATGCCTTTAGAAATGATAGAATCCTATCAGCCAGACACTACAAAATACGACGCTAAATATAAACTGATTAAAAAGTACGGTTTAACACAGTTTGATTCTGGTAAATATGTTATCCCAAAGCAAAAAATAATCATTGGCGGAAAGACGTTTGCAACAGATAGTATGTTGGTTGAGGTTAACGATATAGTTGTAGATACAACCAAGCAAAAACTATACGATGTTAAACCAATGATAGACGTTAAAAAACCTTCTAGCAATTGGTGGTTATGGTTATTGCTAATTATTGCTATCGCAGCAATAATAGCCTTTTTAGTATATTGGTTTGTATGGCGAAAAAAACCGTTAACCGAAGAAGAAAAAATAGCACAATTACCACCTTACGATCGTGCAAAATTAGCCTTAAAGCAATTAGATGAAACCAAGTATTTAGAACGTGCCGAAATCAAAGAGTACTATTCTGAGCTAACCTTTATCATCAGAAAATATTTAGATGAAAAAGTTTACGACAAAGCATTAGAAAGTACTACAGATCAATTAATAGATCGATTAAATATTTTGCAAGAAGGTAATCAAATAGAGCTAAGCAAAGATGATATAAAAAATATTGAAGCTATTTTAAAACGTGCCGATTTGGTAAAATTTGCAAAATCTGCTCCAGATATCGAGCTTGCTAAATTAGATAGACAAACGGTAGATACAGAAATAGATCAAGTAAAAGACGCTTTACCAGAACCAAGCGAAGAAGAATTACTTAAAAACGAAGAATACCAAAAGCTAAAAGCTAAAAAAGAAAAGCAAAAAAAAATCTGGATTACAGCAGCAATTGCATTTATACTTTTAATAGGTACTGTTGGTGTTTTTAGTTATAAATACGGTATTAATTACGTTATAGATACGGTAACAGGTAAAGACACTAAACAATTATTAGAAGGCAATTGGGTTACTAGTCAGTATGGTTTTCCGCCAATGACAATTTCTACTCCAGAAGTATTAAAAAGAGAAGATGTTGAGGTAGAACAAAGTATAGCACGACCAATTACAAAAACAGCATTTAGTTACGTTCTAGAAAATCAGTTTTATGTAACCGTTTCTACCACAACAATAGAGGTTAATCCGCAAGCAGAAAACAAACCATCTGCAGAACAAAATATCCAAAAAGCAATAGAAGATAATTTTAAAGCACTAGAAGACAACGGAGCAAGAAACATCTTGCCTGTTAACGATAAGTTTGTTACACCTAATGGTGTTGAAGGCTTAAAAACATCAGGAACATTAGAGTTTCCTGTTGATGAAGCTAAAGAGAAATACGTATCAGGTCAGTTTGAATTATTAAGTTTTGCTAGTGAAAACGTCATGCAACAAGTTATGATATATTATCTAAAAGATGATGTCTATTTAGACCAAGTTGTAGAGCGTGTTTTAGCTTCAGTAGAATTAAAATCTAAAGAAGAATAATGTTACAAGGTATCACTTTTGAAAATAAAATATTTTTCTGGTTGCTGTTAGCATTACCACTAGCTATACTTTGGTATGTATTAAAACATAAACGTCAAACAGCTGAGCTTAAAATTTCAAGTTTAAAAGGATTTAAAACCAAACAATCTTGGTTGCCAAAATTAAAACATGTATTATTTGCATTACGATTAATTGCATTAGCCTTATTAATTACCGCGTTAGCACGACCACGAACTTCAGAAACTAAAAGCAAAACTAAAACCACACGAGGTATCGATATTGTTATGGCAATAGATGTATCTGCAAGTATGTTGGCTAAAGATTTGCGTCCAAACCGTTTAGAGGCTTTAAAAGATGTAGCGTCAGAATTTATTAAAGGCAGACCAAACGACCGTATAGGATTGGTCGAATATGCTGGAGAAAGTTACACCAAAACACCAATTACTAGCGATAAAGCTATTGTGTTACGCAGCTTAGACGAAATTAAATATAATACCATTATAGAAGGTGGTACAGCAATTGGTATGGGATTAGCCACTTCGGTTAACCGTTTAAAAGATAGTAAAGCAAAAAGCAAAGTCATTATTTTACTAACCGATGGAGTTAATAATTCTGGAGCAATAAACCCAACTATTGCTAGTGAGTTAGCTGTTGAGTTTGGTATTAAAGTCTACACCATTGGATTAGGTACAAATGGTATGGCATTGTCGCCTGTCGCAATATTACCAAACGGAAGATTTCAATACGATCGTGTACAAGTAGAAATTGATGAAGAACTACTAAAAAGTATAGCAACAGCAACTGGCGGTAAATATTTTAGAGCAACCAACAACCAAAAGTTAGCAGAGATTTACGACGAAATTAATAAACTAGAAAAAACAGAAATAGACGAGATAAAATTCACAACCTACCAAGAACATTTTAGACCATTTGTTATTGCAGCAATGGTATTGTTGTTGTTAGAATATTTAATGAGAATTACAGTCTTTAGAAGTTTTGTTTAAAAGAAATTCCGCGAAAGCGAAAAAATAAAAATTTATGTTTCAACTAGAAGAAAAAATATGGTTTTGGGCACTACTTATCATTCCGGTGATAGTTGTTTTCTTTTTGTTGCTACTGCTTTGGAAAAAGCAAACCCAAAAAAAGTTTGCAGACAAAGCTCTTTTAAAGCGATTAAGTCCAAATCAGTCGGTATTTAAATCTGTACTAAAAATAATCGTGTTAAGCTTAGCATTTGCAAGTTTAGCAATTGCGTTAGTTAATCCAAAAATTGGAACAAAGTTAGAAACCGTAAAGCGTGAAGGTGTAGATATTGTCTTTGCAATTGACGTGTCAAAAAGCATGTTGGCAGAAGATATTAAGCCAAATCGATTAGAAAAATCAAAGCAATTAGTATCTCAAATCATTAATAACTTAGGTAGCGACCGTGTTGGAATTATTGCTTACGCAGGAAAAGCGTTTCCGCAGTTACCAATAACTACAGATTATTCGGCAGCAAAACTGTTCTTACAAAACATGAACACAGACATGCTGTCTTCACAAGGAACAGCTATTAATGAAGCTATTTTACTTGCAAAAACGTATTATGACGATGATGAACAGACTAATCGCGTATTAGTGATTATTTCTGATGGAGAAGATCATAGTGAAGCTGCAGTGCAGGTTGCAGAACAAGCTAGCCAAGAAGGTATAAAAATCTTTACCATTGGTGTTGGAGAGACTAAAGGAGGACCAATTCCCTTAAAACGAAACGGAATCGTTACTGGATACAAAAAAGACAGTCAAGGCGAAACTGTAATTACTCGTTTAGATGAAACCACGTTAAAAAATATAGCAGCACAAGCCAACGGACAATACATAAAAGGAAGAACAACAGATAAGGTGGTAAACCAAATGAAAGACATTTTAAACAAAATGGACAAAACCGAATTTGAAGCCAAACAAATTGCCGATTTTAAAGACCAATTTCAGTGGTTTTTAGGCTTAGCAATTTTGCTGTTTTTTATAGATATTTTCCTTTTAGAACGTAAAACAGCTTGGCTAAAAAAATTAAATCTTTTTAATGAGAATTTATAAAACCCTTAACAGCAACAATTAGAGGTCTTTAGTATATTTACAAGTTGTTTTTTGATAAAAGCAGGCAGTATAAAAAAATGAAAAAAACATTAAGCTACATATTATTTTTCTTCACAATTGCACTTATAGCGCAAGATAAAAATGAAGAAAAAGCATTGCAAAAGCAGACTAATAAAGCATTATCTTATGTTGCAGAAGCTAATGATTATGCTAAAAGCGACGATTTTGTAAATGCAGAAATGGAGTACCGTAAAGCATTATCAACAAAACCAAGCTAGTCAGTTGGAGCTTATAATTTAGCTTATCAATATTACCAAAAAGGAAGTTTAGACGAAGCACTATACCGTAACCAACAAGCAGCAAAAAATGCAACTGATAAAGTTGAAAAACACAGAGCATTTCATAACATTGGTAATATTTTAATGAAAAAAGAAAAGTGTAAAGAAGCAGTAGAAGCTTATAAAAACGCACTACGTAATAATCCAAAAGATGACGAGACGCGCTATAATTTAGGTTTAGCAAAAGATTGTGCAAAAAACCAGCAAGACGACGAGCCTCAAGAAGACGATAAAGACGGAGAAAATAACCGTGATAAAGACGAAAACCAAAACGAGGACCAAAAAGAAAATAACGAAAAACAACAAGAAGACCAAGATCAAAAAGACCAGAAAGATCAAGGCGACCAAGATAAAAAAGAAGGCGATCAAGACCAAGATGGTAATCCTAAAGATAATAAAGATCAAGATAACAAGCAACAACAACCACAACAAGGACAATTATCGCCTCAGCAAATTAAAAATTTGCTAGAAGCTATGAATAATCAAGAACAAAAGGTACAAGAAAAAATAAATGCTCAAAAGGTAAAAGGAGCAAAAGTACAAACCGATAAAGATTGGTAAAAAATTATAAATTTGAAGCTTAATATTCAGAATTAAACCAATTAAAAGTGAAATTAATTAAACACATATTCATTTTATTACTTGCTATTGCACCAATATTTGCTTTAGCGCAAGATGAAGATGAAATAACGTTTCAAGCAAAAGTAAGTAAGAAAAAACTTGGCTTAAACGAACGTCTACGTGTCGATTTTGAGATGAATAAAGATGGAGATAATTTTAAATCTCCAAACTTTGATGGCTTTACCGTAGTAGGCGGACCAAATCAATCTGTTAGTCACTCTTGGTTTAATGGTAAACGTAATTTTTCAAAAACGTATAGTTACTTTTTAGCTCCAAAGCAAATGGGTACATCTACTATTAATCAAGCAACTATAGAGATTGATGGTATAACTTATAAAACATCTCCAATTACAATAAAAGTAACAAAACCAATAGAAGTACCAGAAGATCCTAACGATCCAGATTATATCTTAAAAGAAAGTATTCATTTGGTAACAGAAGTATCAAAAACTAACCCATATTTAAACGAGCCTATTACCGTTGTCTACAAACTTTATGTGGCACCAAAAGCAGGTATTAGCAACTTTAGAGAGATTGAAAGTCCAAAATTTAATGGGTTTTGGAGTCAAAATATAAATATAAAAGGATTAAAAGCACAAGAAGGAACTTATGATGGTGAAGAATATAGATATGTTGTATTAAGAAAAGCTGTACTATTTCCTCAAAAAACTGGAAAGTTACAAATAGAGCCACTTAGTTTAGATTTAACCATAGATGTTCCAACTAACAAAAGAGATCTTTTTGGAAGAAGAATTACAAATCAAGCACATAGAACTATTACTGCAAACCCAAGGTCTATAAATGTTAAAGATTTACCTTTAGAAGGAAGACCAGACAATTTTACTGGAGCTGTTGGAGACTTTGATTTTAATGTATCAGTATCTAAAACAGATTTAAATGCAACCGAAGCTTTAGATGCAAAAATAGAAGTTTCAGGTAACGGAAACCTTAAACTTTTTGAACTACCAAAATTTAAGGCACCAAGTGCATTAGAAGTTTATGAGCCAGAACACGAAGAAAATATTAGAACCAACTTATCAGGAATGCAAGGTAAAATTTCTGATAATTATACAATAGTACCTCAGTTTAAAGGCAAATTTCCAATACCACCAGTTACATTTTCGTATTTTGATTTAAAAACAGAAACATACAAAGAATTGTCTTCTGAAGAAATTGTTATTAATGTTTTAGAAGGTCCAGCTTATGCAGATGCCGATAATAATTTACCTACTAATACCTCAGGAAAACAACCAGTAGTTTTAAATGAAAATCAATTTGCATTTATAAAAACTAAGTCTAATTTTTCATCTATAAAAGAAGAAGATTTTTTCAATACAACAGCATTTTGGACAGGATTATTAGCGCCATTATTAGCAATACCTTTAGCATTAGTATATAGAAGAAAACGAGAAGAACGTAATGCAGATGTTGTTGGTAATAGATTAAGAAAAGCAGACCGATTAGCTAAAAAATACTTAAGCGAAGCTAAAAAAGCACTAGGTAATAAAGAAGCATTTTATATAGCATTAGAAAAAGCGTTACATAACTATTTAAAAGGACGTTTAAATATTGAAACAACAGACTTAAGCAAAGAAAAAATTAAAGAATTACTACTAAGCAGAAATGTAGAGAAAAACGTAATTTTAGATTTTGAAACGCTTTTAAAACATTGCGAATTGGCAAGATATACACCAATGACTCAAGTAGCAATGGAGCAAGATTACAATAATGCAGCTACAACAATTAGTATTATAGATAAACAACTAAAATAAAGTAGTTAGAAGATGAAAAAATTACTTTACATATTAGTCTTTGCACTTTCAGCAATAAGTTTAGCTCAAAATAATGAATTATTTGATCAAGCAAACGCATTATATAATGAAGGTAAATTTAGTGATGCTGTAAATAAATATGAAGCTATTATAAAAAATGGGCAACATTCTGCAGAGCTATATTACAACTTGGGGAATGCACATTATAAACTTAATAATATTGCACCTAGTATTTATTATTACGAAAAAGCGCTACAGTTAAAACCTAATGACAAAGAGATACTAAATAACATTGCTTACGCAAAAAATATGACTATTGATGATATAGAAGCAGTACCAAAATTAGGATTGTCAAGATTCTTAAATAAAGCAATAAATACATTGTCTTTTGATAATTGGGCTACTTTATCAATTATCTTCGTTGTAGGTTTTGTGTTGTTATTTGTAACCTATTTCTTCACATTTAGTACTTCAAAAAAACGATTAGCTTTTGTTTCTGGATTAGGAAGTTTATTAATAGGTTTAATCTGTTTATCTTTTGCCTTTAAAAAGCAAAACTTAGATAAGAATAATAATCCAGCTATAGTTTTTGCAAAAGAAACAGAAGTGAAATCTGAACCCAACTTGGGTAGCACAGAAGCTTTTGTACTTCATGAAGGTACCAAAGTTCAAGTTTTAGATACTATTAATAATTGGAAAAAAATAAAACTTGCAGATGGTAAAACAGGTTGGATAATATCTGGAGACATAAAATTACTAAATACTTTTTAGTATATTTGCCTTTAAAAAATACTAAAAAAGCTATATTTGTTTCTTACCTAATCAGACTATGTCTAAACAATTAGTATCTATATTTTTTTCAATTTTATTTTTTGGGCTAATTACAGCTCCATCAATTATTATTGCTATAGATGCAGATGTAGATGTTTCTATTTTGTATAGTGTCTCTGAAGAGGAAGAAGAAAACAAAAGCATAAAACTAGTAGTAACAGAACAAAAAGAAACTACAGAAAGTATTTATAAAAAAATTGCTTTTCAAAAGTTAGACTATTTGTTTAAATCTTACACAAAACCAGCACTTAATTTAATATCTCCACCTCCAGAAATTTTCATATTATAATTTTGTTTATATGAGACTGTAAAGTCTTCTCTTTTATTAACTTTTTAAAGTTACCTTGGTAAAAAGGTAACAATCAAACTTTATAATATGTTTAAATATATTAAAAACGATTTACCGGCAAGTATAGTCGTATTTTTTGTAGCATTACCATTATGTTTAGGTATTGCTTTAGCTAGTGGCGCACCATTATTTTCTGGACTAATTGCAGGGATTATAGGTGGTATTGTAGTAGGATCATTAAGTGGTTCTAAAATTGGTGTAAGTGGTCCAGCAGCAGGTCTGGCAGCAATTGTATTAACTGCTATTGGTACTTTAGGTGGTTACGAAAACTTCCTAGTAGCAGTTGTTTTAGGAGGTATTATCCAATTAGTTTTTGGATTATTAAGATTAGGAATCATAGGTTACTACTTTCCTTCTTCAGTAATTAAGGGAATGTTAACGGGTATTGGTATTATCATTATTTTAAAACAAATCCCTCACTTTTTTGGATACGATCCAGATCCAGAAGGTGATTTTGCTTTTTTTCAAGTAGATGGTGAAAATACATTTTCTGAAATTTTAAATTCGATTAATCATATTACACCAGGATCGTTATTAATTGGTGTTATCGGTTTAGGCATTCTATTATTATGGAGTAATGTGTTATCCAAAAAAGGTAAAATATTTCAATTAATACAAGGTCCATTAGTAGCAGTTGTTGTTGGTATTATCTTTTATGTGTTAACTAAAGATAGTTCAAGTATGGCAATTCAAAGTTCGCATTTAGTTAGTGTACCTGTTCCAGAAGATTTTTCGTCATTTTTAGGGCAATTTAGTTTTCCTAATTTTTCAGTAATAACTAATCCAGAAATATGGGTTGTAGCCTTTACTATTGCATTAGTTGCAAGTTTAGAAACACTACTATGTGTAGAGGCAACAGATAAATTAGATCCTTATAAAAATGTAACACCTACTAATCGCGAGTTATTAGCACAAGGTACCGGAAATATCCTTTCTGGTATGATTGGAGGATTACCTATTACGCAAGTAATTGTTCGTAGTTCGGCAAATATCCAATCTGGAGGACGCAGTAAAATGTCGGCAATTATTCATGGTTTCTTTTTATTGATTTCTGTAATATTAATACCTAAATTGTTAAATATGATACCTTTGTCTGTGTTAGCTGCAATCTTATTAATAGTAGGTTATAAACTTGCAAAACCAGCTTTATTTAAAACAATGTACAATTTAGGTTGGAAACAATTTTTACCATTTATTGTTACCGTTACAGGTATTGTATTTACAGATTTACTAAAAGGAATTGGTTTAGGTTTAGCAGTTGGTATTGTAGTAATACTAATAAAAAGTTACCAAAACTCACACTTTTTACATAAAGAAGGAGAAGATGTAGACGATGGTAAAATTAAAATGACACTTGCAGAAGAAGTAACCTTCTTTAATAAAGGAGCAATTTTAAAAGAATTAGATCGTTTACCAGAAGATTCTTACTTAGAATTAGACGTAAGAAAAACACGCTATTTAGATAATGATATTATCGAGATTTTAGAAGACTTTTCAATTAAAGCAAAAGAAAGAAATATCAATATCAAGTTAATTTCAGAAAGAGGAACGATAGAAAACCCAGAAAGTTTTATAGAGTTCTTTAAATTAAAACCTAAAACACAATTAAACTAACAAACAACACAATAGAAGATAATATGAAAGCACATACTAAAGAAACACAAGCTACAATGACTCCAGAAAAGTCATTACAGTTTTTAAAAGAAGGGAATCAAAGATTTCAGCAAAACTTAAAAGCAAATCGTAATTTATTAGAGCAAGTTAATGATACAAGCGAAGGACAATTTCCGTTCGCAACAATATTAAGTTGTATAGATTCTCGTGTATCTGCCGAGCTTGTTTTTGATCAAGGATTAGGAGATATTTTTAGCGTACGTATTGCAGGTAACTTTGTAAACGAAGATATCTTAGGAAGCATGGAGTTTGCTTGCAAATTAGCAGGAACAAAACTAATTGTAGTATTAGGTCACACAAGTTGTGGTGCAGTAAAAGGTGCATGTGATCATGCCGAAATGGGTAACCTAACCAAGTTAATCCAGAAAATAACACCAGCTGTAAATGCAGTTTCAGAACCAAAGGATGAGAGTTTAAGAAACTCTAAAAACTTAGAATTTGTAGATGAAGTATCAAAGAAAAACGTAGAACTTACAATAGATCGCATCCATGCAGAAAGTCCAATACTTTCTGAAATGGAAAAAAATGGCGAAATTAAAATTATAGGCGCTATGTACGATATTAATACAGGTGGTGTACAGTTTTACGAATAAGATTAACATGAAAAAGAACACATTTGCAGCATTACTAGTTTTAGTAATGCTGCCTTTTTTAGGGTTAAGTCAAAATAGCGAATTAGGTAATTGGTTAATCGTTTTTGGTAATAAACAATTAAATAGTAAATGGAATTTACATGCCGAAGTCCAATACCGTAATTACGATGCTATAGGCGATCTAGAGCAACTACTGTTAAGAACAGGAATAGGATATAATCTAACCGAAAATAACAACAATCTACTATTAGGTTACGGTTACATAAAATCTGAAAATTACATAGGTCAAACAGACGATAAAATTAATGTAAACGAACACAGAATTTTTCAGCAGTTTATAACAAAACAGCACCAAAACAGATTAAATATAACACACCGTTATAGGTTTGAACAACGTTTTGTAGAAGACGATTTTAAAATGCGATTAAGATACTTCCTATCTCTAAATTATCCATTAAATCATAAAAATTTAGAAGATAAAACATGGTATTTATCAAGTTATAACGAGCTGTTTATTAATACCAAAAATGATTTGTTTGAACGTAACAGGATATATTTTGGTACAGGATATAAACTAAATAAAGCTATAAAATTTGAGCTAGGTTGGATGAATCAAATATTCAGTTCAGGATCCAGAGATCAAATAAACATGATAGCATTTATTAACTTTTAAATAAAAATAAGAAGGTAATGGTACTTAAGCTTGCACGTCGTTAGTCTATTCAGCAGGATCTATAATATCATTATCTTCATCTAAAGTTTCATCATCAGATTTAATAATATCAGGAAAAATCATTGGTGCCAGACCCTTAACAGGTTTGTAAAGTAAAGAATCTTCAATATTCTCTTCATCAACAAACGTAATCGTGTTATTCATTTTATCAAAAACAATAAGTAACACACTTAAAATTAATCCAATTTTTAAAGCACCAAAAACAGCACCTAAAAGTTTGTTTAAAATACCTAAAGAGGCAAAATCTGCTAATTTGGTAAGCGCTTTACCAGCCAAACTAATTAGTAAAATAATAACAACAAAAGTTATAGCAAAAGCAGTAATATTAATAGTTTTCTCGTCCCATTCGGTCTTATTCTCTAAAAAGTTAGCTACAAAATAACTAAAATGTATAGCACCGTAAACACCACCAACAAGAGCAATAATAGAAGCTAATTCAACAAAAAGACCTTTAAACAATCCGCGTATTAAACCAAACAAAATTAACGCACCTAAAACAATATCTATAACCGCCATAAAGTTTACAATTTAAACAAATATAAACTAACTTTGCAACTTTAATAAAATTATGTCTAGAGACGAACAATTAAAACAACGCTGGGAAGAGATAGTAACCAAATTGTCTAATCAATTTGCAGATGGAGATACCTTAGATTTAGACGCAATAATCTACTTAATTGGTGTGCAAGAGTTGGGACAATTACATCGCAGATTTAAAAAAGATCACAAATTAGATTTAATGCACATAGCCATATGTAAACTATTAGAACCTTACGGCTATTATGAGTTTGATTTTGTTGATGAAGATGGTTGGCCACACTATAAAATAAAAGAGCAATTACCAACATTAAAAGCAGGAGAACAGTCCATTTTAATGAAAGAAGCCATAGTAAACTACTTTTTAGAAACCAACTATATACAATAATTTTTACAGCGTTACCCTATCGGGTCAGGCTCTCGCAAGTCGCAATCAAAGATGTGCTCCAACAATTGCTCCATCCTTAACGCGTCAATCCGCCAACAAAAAGCTTACACTAAGTAAGGTGTAAACCATAAAAAATAGTAAATTTGCCCTTTATTTTATGATGTCATGATAGATAAGATTAAAGAGCTTATAGCCGAAGCAGAAGCGTTTAAAGCACAAACCAAAGAAGAGGTAGAAGCATACCGTATTAAACTTTTAGGACAAAAAGGATTAGTAAAACAATACTTTGCCGAGTTTAAAAACGTAGCTAACGACCAAAAGAAAGAGTTTGGACAAGCCATAAACAAGTTAAAACAAACGGCGCAAGACAAAGTAAACCAGCTAAAAGAAGAGTTAGATAATAATGCTCCAGAAACAAGCATATCTGGTGATTTATCAAGACCAGGCGAACCTTTAATTATCGGTTCTCGTCATCCAATTTCAATAGTAAAAAATCAAATAATAGATATCTTTTCTAATATCGGTTTTAACGTTAGTGAAGGACCAGAAATAGAAGACGATTGGCATAACTTTACAGCATTAAACCTACCAGAATATCATCCAGCAAGAGATATGCAGGACACGTTTTTTGTGCAAACTAATCCAGATATTTTATTACGTACACATACCAGTTCTGTACAAGTACGCTACATGGAAAATAATCAACCACCAATACGTACAATATCACCAGGTAGAGTTTATCGTAACGAAGCTATTTCTGCACGTTCGCATTGTTTTTTTCATCAGGTAGAAGGATTATACATAGATAAAGATGTAAGTTTTGCAGATTTAAAACAAACGCTTCAATATTTTACAACCGAGTTGTTTGGAAAGTCTAAAATAAGACTTCGTCCATCTTACTTCCCGTTTACAGAGCCTAGCGCAGAAATTGATGTATATTGGGGATTAGAAACCGAAACTGATTACAAAATAACCAAAGGAACAGGTTGGTTAGAAATTGGTGGTTGTGGTATGGTAGATCCAAATGTATTATCCAATTGTAAAATAGATCCAGAAGAATACTCTGGTTTTGCATTTGGAGTTGGTATAGACCGTATAGCAATGTTATTACATCAAATAGGAGATATTAGATTATTAAGCGAAAACGATGTACGATTCTTAGAGCAATTCAAATCAGCTTTATAATAAATTAACAATGAATTATAGTTAAAGGCTAATATGTTAAGAAATTTACATATTAGCCTTTTTTATTTAACAACAAATTAACTTCGTTTAGTTCGGTTTGTTCCGAACCTATTGTATTTTTGCGGCATAATTTTTTAGAATAATTTATGATTAAAGATATATGTAGCAAAAAAATGGCACTGGTTGAAAAACTTGGTGTGCATTTAGAAGGTAGAGAAAACCTAGCGCCTGTTGCTGCGCGCATTATGGCGTACGTGATTTTAACAGGTAAGCGCGGTACTACGTTTGATGAAATGGTTACTGTACTTCAAGCTAGTAAAAGCACCATTTCTACGCATTTAAACCACTTACAAGATTTAAAGAAACTAGAATACTTCACTAAAACAGGTGATCGTAAAAAATATTTCATCATTAATAAAGATTCTGTTTTACATCATATTAATGAAATGATAAAACAATGGGAAGAAGTTGCGGCACTTCACAAAGAAATGAAAGCATACAAAGAAGCCATTAACGAACATATTACAGATGAAGAAGAAAAATTCGATTTAACCTTTCATAACGATTATTTGCGATTTGTAGAAGATGCTTCGGCTTCAATAGAAAACTTAAAAGAAAACCTAATTAAAAATAAATTCAACCTTTAAAATGATGACAACAAATAAATTAATTTCAATATTAACCATAGCTAGTGTGTTTCTAGTCGTGGTTAGCTGTGGTAATAAAGACAATGCGCAAGCAGCTGCAGCACAACAACAGCAAGCCTTACCATTTCCGGTAACTCAAATTCAAACGCAAACTGTAGAAGGGTATAACGAATATCCTGTAAATATAGAAGGTATTATAAACAGTGATGTACGTGCAAAAACTTCAGGATACATTCAAAAAGTATTGGTAGACGAAGGTGCTAGAGTACGCAAAGGTCAACCACTTTTTAGGTTAGAAACACAATCGCTAAGTCAAGATGCAGAAGCGGCAAAAGCACAAGTTAATTTGGCTCAAGTTGAGGTTGATAAGTTAAAACCTTTAGTAGAAAAAAATATTATTAGTCCAGTACAATTAGAAACAGCAAAAGCCAATTTAGCACAAGCCAAAGCGGCTTACAGCAGTATTGCTGCTAATATTGGTTATGCAACGGTAAAAAGTCCGGTTGATGGTTATGTGGGTTCAATTAATTTTAGAGAAGGCGCTTTAGTGAGTGCTGCCGATGCAACACCATTAACTACGGTTAGCGATATTAGTAAAGTATATGCGTTTTTTACTTTAAACGAATCGCAGTACATAGACCATTTAAAACGAATGACAGGTAAAACCAAAGCAGAACGTATCAAAAATTTTCCAGACGTTAGTTTAATATTGGCAAATGGCGATATATATTCTGAAAAAGGTCGTATTCAAACCAGTACTGGTCAAATTAGCGAAACAACTGGTACTGTTAAAGTAAGAGCAGCTTTTGATAATCCAAACGAGCTGTTAACAAACGGAAACAGTGGTAAAATACGTATTCCTTCAACTTATGAAAATGCAGTGGTTGTACCACAATCATCAACCTTTGAGCAACAAGGTAAAGTAATGATTTACACCTTGGGCGAAGACAATAAAGTAAGCAGTAAAATTATTGAAGTTGAAGCTAAAGTAGATAATCTTTACGTGGTAAAATCGGGTATAGATGCTAATACAAAAATAGTCGCATCTGGTGTTTCAAAATTACGAGATGGTATGCCAATTGCGCCACAAGAAATTCCGTTTAACGAAGCCACTAAAAAAGTAGCTACTTTATTTAAAAACTAAATTATTCCTTAAACATATTTATTAGTTATGTTAAAAACATTTATTGAAAGACCAGTGCTTTCAACAGTAATCTCTATTATCATAGTTATATTAGGTGTTATCAGTATAACATCCTTACCTATAGAGGAATATCCAGATATTGCACCGCCAACTATTAAGGTTACGGCTAACTATACAGGTGCTAACGCAGAGACTGTTTTAGAGAGTGTAATTGTACCTATTGAAGAGCAAATTAATGGTGTAGAAGGTATGACGTACATTACATCTACAGCATCAAATAATGGTACTGCCGAAATTACCGTGTATTTCGACCAAACTATGGATGCCGATATTGCTGCGGTAAACGTACAAAACCGTGTAGCACGTGCAAATCCGTTGTTACCTTCAGAAGTTATTCAAACTGGTATTGTAACGCAAAAGCAAGAAACTAGTGCATTAATGTTTATTGCTATGTATTCTGATAGCGAAGATTATGATGCTACTTTTATTCAGAATTACTTAAAAATAAACGTAATTCCTGCTATGCAGCGTATTAAAGGTGTTGGTGATGTATCTGTATTTTCGCAACAAGATTACGCAATGCGTGTTTGGTTAAAACCTGAAAAATTAGCGGCTTATAATTTAATTCCATCAGATATTACAGCTGCTTTAAACGAGCAGAATTTAGAAGCTGCAGCTGGTGCTTTAGGTGAAAATAATGGTGAGTCGTTCTCTTATATTTTAAAGTATAGCGGACGATTTAAAGAAGAAGGACAGTATGCAGACATCGTAATTAAGGCTTTAGGAAATGGCGAATATTTACGATTGAAAGATGTCGCAGAAATCGAGTTAGATGCGCAATCCTATTCATCTAACGCTACAAGTTTAGGACATCCAGCGGTTTTTATGGGAATTTTCCAAACCAAAGGATCTAACGCTGCCGAAATTATTGAAAACATTAAAACTACTTTAGACGATGTAGAACAAGGTTTGCCTGAAGGTTTAAACTTCTTTGTGCCTTACGATACAAGTTTATTCTTAAACGCATCTATAGACAAAGTAATTAGCACACTTTTAGAAGCCTTTTTACTAGTGTTTTTAGTGGTATTTATCTTCTTACAAGATTTTCGTTCTACATTAATTCCTGCAATTGCAGTACCAGTCTCGATTATTGGTACCTTCTTTTTCTTGAATGTCTTTGGCTATTCCATAAACCTATTAACGCTTTTCGCATTAGTGCTGGCTATTGGTATTGTGGTAGATGATGCTATTGTTGTTGTAGAAGCTGTACACGCCAAAATGGATGAAGGTGAGAAAAAACCGAAAAGTGCCACATTAAAGGCTATGAGTGAAATTTCTGGGGCTATTATTTCAATTACATTGGTAATGTCTGCTGTATTTATTCCAGTAACCTTTGTAACAGGTCCAACAGGTGTATTTTACGAGCAGTTTGGTGTTACTTTAATTATAGCCATTTTAATTTCGGCAGTAAACGCCTTAACGTTAAGTCCGGCATTATGTGCATTGTTACTAAAAGAACATAAAGACGATGAAGAATTAAAAGGAAAAAATGCACTTCAAAAATTCTACACGTTATTTAACAGAGGATTTGACGCAACTGTAAATAAATACGTTAAGTCACTACAGTTTTTATATAAAAACAAGTTTGTATCAGTAATGCTATTAATCATTGCTGGTGTAGGTATTTATTGGGCGGCAACAACAACGCCAACTGGATTTGTACCAAATGAAGATAGAGGGATTATTTTTGCTAACATAGAATTACCTGCCGGTGCATCATTAGACCGTACCGAAGCAGTAACTAAAGAATTATACGCAAAAATTAAAGACCTTGATGGTGTTATAGGTGCTAGTTTTGTTAAAGGGCGAAGCTTAATTAGTGGTGCTGGTAGTAACTTTAGTATTGGTTTCGTCAAGTTAGACGATTGGTCTGAAAGAGAATCTGAAGCCTTATCTGCACAAGCCATAACTGGTAAATTATTTGGTATTGCAGCTACCATTCCAGAAGCAAAAATTATTTTCTTCTCGCCACCAAGTATTCGTGGTTTTGGTAACTCAGCTGGTTTTGAGGTAAATTTACTAGACAAATTCGGTGGTGAATTTACCGATTTAGATAAAGCTAATAAAGAGTTTGCTGCAGCCTTAATGAGTCATCCAGAAATTCAATATGCGCAATCGGCATTCAACACTAATTATCCGCAATACGAAATGGAAGTTAATGTGCCTTTAGCAAAAGAAAAAGGTGTGGCTATTAACAGTATTTTCGGGACGCTTCAAGGTTATATTGGTGGAATTTACGCTTCAGATTTTAGCCGATTTGGTAAACAGTATCGTGTATACATACAATCGTTACCGGAAGATAGAGCAGATGAAAACGACCTAAACAGTATGTATGTTAGAACAAGTTCTGGTGAAATGACGCCAATTACACAGTTTGTAACTTTAAAACGTGTGTATGGTCCGCAATCGGTAACGCGTTTCAACCTATTTAATTCAACAAATATAACAGGTGCAACTAATCCTGGATTTAGTACAGGTGATGCCATTAGAGTGATTGAAGAAGAAGTGGCAAAGCTGCCAAGTAATTACACCGTTGCATATTCTGGTCTAACACGAGAAGAGGTAAATGCAGGTAACCAAACTACGTTTATTTTCATCTTAAGTATTCTGTTTGTGTATTTCTTATTAAGTGCGCAGTACGAGAGTTATATTTTACCATTTTCGGTATTATTATCGCTGCCATTTGGTGTATTTGGTGCGTATATAAGTACGAAATTCTTCGGGTTGGAAAACAATATTTACTTCCAAATTGCACTGATAATGCTGGTTGGTCTGTTGGCTAAAAACGCTATACTTATTGTTGAGTTTGCATTGCAAAGACGCAAACAAGGCGAAAGTATTGTAAATGCTGCAATGGATGGTGCCAAAGCACGTTTACGACCAATTTTAATGACATCATTCGCCTTTATACTTGGGTTAATGCCGCTAGTATTAGCCAAAGGTGTTGGTGCCGAAGGAAATAATTCTATTGGTACAGGTGCAGCAGGTGGTATGTTAATAGGAACCATTTTAGGTGTATTTGTTATCCCAATTTTATTCATCTTTTTCCAATGGTTACAAGAAAAAGTATCGCGTAAACCAGAAGTAGAAACAATTGAAGCTTAAAAAAATGAAATCGACTATAAATAAAAATTTTAGTAAAGGCGCATTAGTTTTAATGCTGGCGCTAACACTGCAAAGTTGTTTTGTGGCTAAGGATTACACACGTCCTGAATTAGAAGAAACAGAACATTTGTATAGAACCGATAACTTACCACAAGACAGTATATCGTTAGCCGATGTATCGTGGAAGGATATGTTTAAAGACCAATATTTAGCGCAATATATTGAAGAAGGTCTTCAAAATAACCTAGATATTCGTGTGGCTATTCAGCAAATTGCTATCGCTAATGCATACATGAAACAAGGTAAGGCAGGTTATTTACCGACGTTAACTGGTACAGCCCAAGCAACGTATCAAGAGCTGTCTGAAAACAGTCAGTTTGGTGGTTTTTTCTCGTCTGTAGATCAATATGAATTATCAGGAAGTTTATCTTGGGAAGCCGATATTTGGGGTAAAATAAGAAGTAATAAACGTGCAGGTGAAGCTAGTTATTTACAAACAGTAGCAGCGCATAAAGCTGTAAAAACCGAATTAATCTCAGCAATTGCTTCAACTTATTATCAGTTATTAGCGTTAGATGAGCAATTAGAGATTACCGAAAAAACAATTGCTACTAGAGACAGTAGTGTTTACACTATTAAGGCGTTAAAAGATGCTGGAAACGTCACACAAGTTGCGGTAGACCAATACATAGCGCAGTTTAACAATGCCAAAGCCTTAAAAGTAGATTTACAAGCAGCCATTTTTAGAACCGAAAACACGTTGAATTTCTTATTAGGAAGACCAGCAGAACCAATAGAACGTAGTAAGTTAACCGAGCAACAGTTAGATGAAAAGATTACACTTGGCGTACCAGCAACCTTGCTGAGAAACAGACCAGATGTAATTGCATCAGAGTACAATTTGATCAATGCGTTTGAGCTAACCAATGTGGCAAAAAGCAACTTTTATCCATCGTTAACCTTAACGGCAAGTGGCGGATTTCAAAGTTTAGAATTAGATAAATTATTTAATGCTAATTCATTATTTGCAACAGTTATTGGTGGTTTAACACAGCCAATATTTAATCAGCGTAAAATAAAAACACAGCACGAAGTAGCCAAAGCACAGCAAGAACAAGCACTTTTAAACTTTAAGAAAACCTTGTTAACTGCAGGTAACGAAGTGTCTAACGCACTTTACGTTTACAATGCTGAAACCGAAAAATTTGAATACCGTAAAAATGAAGTTGAAGCCTTAAGACAAGCAGAAGCAAACTCAGAGGAATTATTGCAAAATGGTTTAGCTAATTATCTTGATTTGTTAACCGCAAGAGAAAGTGCGCTTAATGCCGAGTTAAACGTTATTGATAACAAATTACAACAATTACTAAGCGTCGTTACTTTATACGAAGCACTTGGTGGTGGTTGGAAATAAAAAGCTATGATTACCAAAAGCGAATTGCTACAATGTGCAATTGCCAAATTTACAAAGTTTGGTAGTAAACACGTGACTTTAGATGAGTTAGCAACAACGCTTGGTATATCTAAAAAAACCATATATTTATTTTTTAAGAATAAAGAAGATCTTGTCGTTGCAAGTATTGAAACTTTATTAAATGAATATAAGGAAGATATAAATAGAATCATTTCTGAGAATGAAAACGATCCTATTTTGAGTGTTATATTTATCTATAAAAGAGGGTTTGAATATTTAAAATATTTCAAGCCTTCTTTTCTTTTTGGATTAGAAAAATATTACCCAAAAGCCTTTAAGTTATTTACTGAATTTACTGAGAGTTTAGCAGAAAATACTGCTAGTGTCTTACTTAAAAAAGCCCAATCACAAGGCGATTTAATTGAAAGTGTAGATGTAGATTTGTTAGTGAAAATTTACTTTTTTAGAGTAGATAATTTATTGTTTAAAGACAATAATTTGTTTGAGATATATTCAGAAGACATGCTTTTAAGGCACATGGTAATTTATAATTTACAAGGTGTAGTAAATACAAGGTATCAAAATAGATTTTTTAATAATTAAAAAGCCTTAGTTTTTAACTAAGGCTTTTTTCACTTTTTAATTAATTACAATTAACACTATTGTAATAAGCTGTATACAAATTCTGGATAGCCACGTTCTCCGTTTTCGTTAGTTAGGGCTAAGAATTTTAATTTGTAAAGGTTACCATCTGTATCGTTAACAATATAAAACACATTGTCTTTTAAAGACGGTAAAGTACCTGGTCCACCACCATTTCTCCAGCTACTACCAATGGTTCTTCTATCATTTTCAACAAATAAAGAAGTTTCTACATCTGCTAAAGTAAAATTGTCGTAAGATAATTCTGTGTCTACTTCTGTATCTATCATATAAACAATAGCATTTTCTAAGGTATTATTAAGAACATAATCTGAATATCCATAAGAGCCATAACCAGGTATCTCGTTTGTGAAAACAGTAAAGTTTAAGTCCCATTCTTCTTTTTTAGGTTCTACATTCACAATACTATTGGTATTAAAACTAAAAAATGTAAAATTGTAATCAGCATTTTTAGATATGGTAACTTCTTGGTGTGTAGTATCGTCAAGATTTGCGTATTGTAGGATGTAGTTATTACCATCTTGTAAGATTCTTACTTTTTTCCATCCTCTAGACTCGCCAGAAATTTCAACGCTTCCTGTACTTGCAGTTGCTGTTCCTACTTCGTCACCTAAGTTTACTAAATACACATAATTGTTTGTGTTTGTTGCAGAGATTTCAGCGAAAGCTGTATTTGATAAATCTCCATTAGGCGCATCTATATAAGCCATATTTGCATCATCAAAAGTACCAACAGCTACTTGAGGTTGTAAGTCTTGAACTTCTTGATTATTTGAGTTTACGGCATCAATATCTGTTGAAGATAATTGTCCTGCCGCCATAAATATAGAGCTGTTTATGATAACTTTAAAGTCTGATCCAGTATAAAAACCTAAATCCCAAGAATCACGTTGTACACTAGTCATTGTGTTAGTGCTTAAGTCTATATATACTTGGTTTTGTTGATTTGGACCACCAACTGTTGGTGCTACATCTGCACCTTCGATAATAACTTGTATTGGCTCTGATGGTAAGTTATTGTCATTATCACTGCTACAATTAGTTAGAGCTAATGCACCTAAACATAGAACTAATGTTAAAAATTTGTTTTTCATTTTGAGTTAGTATTAAAAATTTAAATTATATAATAGTTTGAAATAATATGATCTACCATAGCCTAGTAATAAACTAGAGTTATTTGTGCTGTGTATACCAGATGTTGATGCACCATTTATTGCTACAGTGGTAACATCAAAAATGTTTCTGGCACCAATTGTAAAGTCTACTTTTTTATTAAAAAATGTCTTTTTTATAGAAGCATCCATCCAACTAAATGCATCTGTAGTGTATTTTTTAAATAATGAATTTCCTTGGTCGTCACTACCTTCGGCAATGTAATTTTCTTGTTTACCATTATGCTTTAGCAATATTGTAAATGCAGTATTCCAATTTTTTACTAAATATGATGCGCTTGTGTTTAATTGCAAGGCGTATAGGTAGTCGTTTTTAGCATTTTCTTCATTATTCATAATTCTTGAAATACCTTGATATG
The DNA here is from genome assembly GCF_037029245.1 of Mesoflavibacter sp. CH_XMU1422-2. Lineage (NCBI taxonomy): Bacteria > Pseudomonadati > Bacteroidota > Flavobacteriia > Flavobacteriales > Flavobacteriaceae > Mesoflavibacter > Mesoflavibacter sp. CH_XMU1422-2. The sequence goes on from NZ_JAYMEE010000056.1 coordinate 48,554, forward strand.
TAGCACCTAAATTAAGCGTCCAATTATCTTTTTTTATTGTGTTTTCTGAAGTAATTCCCCAAAGTCTGTATCCGTCTATATTTATATATTGATATTGTAATGGCGTTGGATTTATGACAGCTAGTTCTATTTTATCTTTTAAATCTATATAACTTAATTTAATGTTATTTGATAGTGATATATCCTTAAACCAAGTTCGTTTTTTTAAGTTTAAAAATGATGAGAAACCACGTTCTGGAGATAAGTTTTGGTTGCCTCTAATATCATGATTAGAGTCTACTAAATAATAGTAAAGTTCTTCAAAATTAGGTGTACGATACGATGATCCTATACTTGCTCTAATTTCATACCCTTTATTAAGTAGATATCTAGCATTTAATGATGCTAATAATTGAGATTGGAACATGGAGTTATATTCGTATCTTAATCCAGGTCTTATGGAAAACTTATCTATTAGTTTTATTTCTGCAGATCCAAATACAGCATAGTTTTCTTGTTTTAAGGTTTGGTCTTGTTGTGTTACATCGCCAGATGCTTGTGTATCAAATCCTTTTATAAAACGTGTTTCGTAACCTAATTGATAATTAATTTTGTCACTTTTTGATAGATTATTTATAGTTCCTTTAGAAAAGAAAACATCACTAGATTGATAAGTTTCGTCGGTTTCGTTAGTTTTCTCTTCAGTTAAGATATAATAGTTAAATTGGTTTAAATCTCTTTTCTGTGTTTGATAGGAAAATGTTGCGTTATAGACTACACCAGTTTTTAAATGACCATTAATATTTAAATTATTTATTAGTCTATTAGTTTTAAAAATTCTGTCTGTAGCAGATGGATTACTTGTTTGCGATTGTACATCTATATTAGCTCTAACAGAAGCGTCGTAATAATTTAATGTTTCATTAAAATATTCGAATTTATAAAAAGCATTAAAATTATTTGAGTTGTAGTTTATAGCGGCTTTTCCGTTAAACTGTGTTTTAGGTAACCAGTCATAACCTCTTAAACCATCATTAAAATAGTGGTTTTTTCCTTTTTTGTTATTAAAAAAACCAGCAAAATCATTTCTGTTGGCACTTATTTTTGCATTCCAAGTATCATTTATTCTATGTCCAATACTTAAGGCTTGAATGTGTCTACCTTTATCAAACCATTCATACTCGTCACTAACAGTTTCTTCTTGTATAAAGGTTTGAATTTGCCAATCATGATCTAGTTTTTTCTTAGTTATAATATTAATAACTCCAGCAACCGAGTTTGCTCCGTATTCTACACCCATAGCACCTTCTACAATCTCTATACGCTCTACGTCATCTAAGTTTATTTGTGTTAAATCAATGTTGTTACCTAATCCATTATCACTAACGATTTGAACATTATCAAGCATGATATTAAAGTATTGGGCATCTAATCCAAAAAATGAAATTGTAGATTTTCCTGTTTGAGCATTAGGGATAATGTTTAAGTTTAAATTAAAATTTAAGACATCAGCTAAGGTGTTAGCAGCTTGTTTATCAATTTTTTCACGGTCTATAACAATAACGTTATGTACCGACTTTTTTATAGATTGGGGATTGTATTGTCCAGTAACAACAACTTCTTCTAACTGCTCAATCTTAACAGAATCACTAACTTTTTCTTGAGCAAAAAGGAGAGCAACAGAAAAAAATGAAAAATAAAGCGTTAAAAGTTTTTTATTTAGAATCATTCTTGATTAAATTTGCTGCAAATATAAACGTTATTTTAATTCAGTCTAAATAAGAACAATATTTTTTAAAAAAATTAAAATTCATCAAAAATGAAACATTATCTAGTTATTACTTTATTATTCTTTGTAGCATTTAGCGCTACTGCACAATCTAAAAAAGAAAAGGATCAGGCAGCTATAAAAAAAATGTGCGGATGTTACGAAGTCACTTTTAACTTTGCAGAAACCTTTAATTACAGTCAAGATTCTTTATATAAGCCATCTAAAACTAAAATAGATAAAGGTTTAGAATGGGCACATTTGGTAGAAGACACAGATAATAAAATTTCAATCCAACATTTATTACAAGTAGGTAGTCCAGAGCAACCATATATAGTAAAACATTGGCGTCAAGATTGGTTGTTCCAAAATAAAGATTTTTACATGTTTGATGGTGATAATAAATGGAATTTTGAAACCAAAACAGAAGATGAGGTAGAAGGACAATGGACGCAAAAAGTATATCAAGTAGATGATAGTCCACGTTACGAAGGTAGTGCGACTTGGGTACATGTAGACGGTAAAAGCTTTTGGGAAAACACAACAACTGCACCATTACCAAGACGTGAGTATACAAAACGTAGCGATTATAATGTAACCTTAAGAGGTAATAGACACGAGATTACAGAATATGGTTGGTTACACGATCAGGATAACGCTAAAATTATTCGTCAAGAAGGCAAAGAAGATATTACCTTAGCCAAAGAAAAAGGTTATAATACTTATGTAAAAGTAGAAGATAGTCGTTGTCAAGGAGCTATAAACTGGTGGAAAGAGCATGACAAAAAATGGGCAACCGTTCGTGCAAAATGGAGTGAAGTTTATAACAGAAATAAGGATTTACATCTAGAAGATAAAGTAGATAATAAAGTATTATTTAAACATTTATTTGATGAAGAATTAACCAACAAAGAAGACATCGATAAAACGATAGAATCTTTTGTAAAAAAATAGAATATGAAACATGTACTTACAACACTTATACTATTCATAAATTTTAGTGTAATTGCTCAAAATAACAAGTTGTTAGATAGAAAATTTTGGTCTAATACAACTACTGTAGAAGCTGTTAAAACAGCTATAGAAGAAGGTAATGACCCTACACAATTAAATCCGAATAGTTTTGACCCAATGGTGTATGCCATATTACAAGATGCACCATTAGAAACATTACAATATTTACAATCTATAAAGGGTAATGATGTTAATAAACTAACTCATGATGGACGTACTTATATCTTTTGGGCAGCCTATAAGGGTAATGACAGCTTTATGCAATATTTATTAGATAATGGTGCAAAAACAGATATCTTAGATGATCACGGATTAGCACCTTTAAACTTTGCTGCAAATGCAGGACAAACAAACACAAAGGTGTATGATTTATGTATTAAATACGGTGCAAATCTAAAAAAAGACGTTAATCATAGTGGCGCTAACGCTTTATTACTAGCAGCGCCAAGTGATAAAGATTTTAAGTTAATAGATTACTTTACCAGAAAAGGATTAGATTTAAATTCTACAGATAATAATGGTAACGGAATTTATAATTATGTAGCAAGAACAGGTAATTTAGAGTTGTTACAAAAACTTTCTACTAAAGGAGTAAAGGGTAACGATCAAGCGTTTCTATTTGCTAGCCAAGGAACAAGAAATGTATCAAATGGTTTAGAAGTGTTTACATTTTTAGAAGCACAAGGTTTAAATCCAAATACATCATCTAATGAAGGCGTAACACCATTACACTACATTGCTGCTAGATCACAAAATATAGATGTATTAAATTATTTAATACGTAAAGGAAATAATGTAAATGCAAAAGATAAAGACGGAAGTACTCCTTTTTTAAATGCAGTTTCAAGAAATTCAATTAAAGTGATAGAAACTCTTATACCACAAGTAAAAGATATAAACGATCATAATAAAAAAGGTCAAACAGCTTTAATGTTAGCCACACAAAGTAATACACTAGAAGTGATTAAATTATTAATAAGTAAAGAAGCTAAAGTAGATGTTGTAGATGCCAATGGTAATAACTTAAATTATTATTTAATTGAAGCTTTTAGCCCAAGACAGCCTAAAGATTTTGCAATTAAATTAGAGTTTTTAAAATCTAAAGGTTTAGATATTTCAAAAAAACAGAAAGATGGTAATACGTTATTACATCTTGCTGTAAATAAGCAAAATTTAGATTTGATTAAGCAAGTTGTAAATCTAAAAGTAGCAGATGTTAATGCTATAAATAATGATGGTAATACAGCTTTACATTTAGCGGCAATGTCTTCTAAAGACGAAAAAATCATAAAATACTTATTAAGTATTGGAGCAGATAAAACAATTAAAACCGAATTTGGAGAATCAGCTTATGATTTAGCTTCAGAAAACGAATTATTAGAACAAAATAATGTTTCTTTAGAAATTTTAAAATAAATATTAAATAATGAAATCATTAAAAATAACCATATCAACTATACTGCTATCATTTGCATTATTGTCATTTACCAATATAAATACTAGTAAATACAAATGCATGATTCAATTGACTAATTATACCGGTGAAGGCGCTTATGTTGTAGTCTCTTTAATTAATCCAAATGGCGAATACGAAAAAACACTGTATGTACAAGGCGATGACGACGAGTGGTATTTTGATATTACCGAATGGTGGAAGTTTCAAGGTAAGGTTAGAGCTAATATAGATGCGGTAACAGGAGCAACAGTATCTGGTGGACAACGTACAATAAGCATATTAGATATCGAAGATTCTAAATTAAATAAAGGTTATAAACTTAGATTTGAAACAGCTGTAGAAGATCAAGAATATTATACAAGCGATGTCGAGTTTGAGTTAACTATAGAAAATGTCAAAGCAAAACACGAAGGTAAAGGCTTTATTAGATACGTTAGATTAATGCCTAACTAGTATTTTGTATGACCATTTCTATCTGGAGATATAGTCATTTAGCATTAGCTATTACAGCGTCTGTTTTTATTTTATTAGCGTCTGTTACAGGTATAATTTTAGCATTTCAGCCTATATCAGAACAACTTCAACCTTATAAAGTAGAAGATTTAAAAACAATTAGTCTAGACCAAACAGTTAATATCTTTAAACAAACTTATCCAGAAGTTTTACAAATAGAAGTAGATGCAAATCAGTTTGTATCTGCTTCTGTTATTACTAAAGATGGCAAAAATCTAGAAGGCTATTTTAATCCTAAAACAGCTAATTATTTAGGTGAAAAAATCTCGCCATCAAAATTTTTTCAATTTACAACCAATTTACATCGGTCTTTATTTTTAAAAAGTACCGGTCGGTTTTTAGTCGCTTTAGGTTCTTTTTTATTGCTTTTAATTGCAATTACCGGTTTTATTTTAGTCGTTAAAAGACAAAGCGGAATTAAACACTTTTTTGCCAAAATTGTAAAAGAAAATCCGTCACAATATTGGCATATTGTACTTGGTCGTTGGTCACTTGTACCAATTATTATTATTACAATAACTGGTGTGTACTTATCGCTGCTTAAGTTTGATGTAATTACCGATCAAGCAATTAAACACAATGTAGATTTTGAAGCGTTAGAGGCATCTTCAACAGAAAAATCAGATTCAATATTTGGTGCGATTACTTTAGATCAAGTTAACCATTTAGAGTTTCCTTTTTCTGAGTTTGTCGAGGATTACTACACTTTAAAACTTAAAGATAAAGAGCTACTAATACATCAATATTCTGGTGAAATTTTAAGCGAACAAAACACATCTTTAACGTCTTATTTTTCAACACTAAGTTTAAATCTACATACAGGAAAAGGCAGTATTATTTGGTCAGTAATTTTATTAATTGCAACCATAAACATCTTGTATTTTATGTATTCTGGGTTTGATATGACCCTAAAACGAAAGAAAAATACTGTAATCCCAAAGAATAAATACACTAAAGATCAAGCAAAATTTATCATTCTTGTAGGATCAGAAACAGGAAGTACTTATAGATTTGCTTCGGCATTATTCAATAGTTTGATAAATGCAAAACACAGTGTTTTTATTTCTGATTTAAACAGTTACTCAACCTACAAAAATGCAGAACATTTAATTGTTTTTACAGCAACGTATGGCGATGGTGAAGCGCCAATAAACGCTAATAAATTTTTAGATACATTTAAAAATACGCCACAAAACCAAAGTCTAAACTTTAGTGTTGTTGGATTTGGATCGTTACAGTATAAGGCTTATTGCCAGTTTGCAGAAGATGTAAGTAATGCACTAAATAATAGTCAGAATTTCACTCAATTTTTACCGTTAAAAACAATTAACAATCAGTCTTTAGATACGTTTAAAAATTGGTGTATAGCGTTTAATTTACAATCGCAATTAGACATAGAAATACCTAAAGTAAAACAACTACAAACACCAAAAAATCTTCAAGATTTTAAAGTAGTTTCAAAATCTGAAATTAACCAAGATCATACTTTTGTGTTGACTTTACAAACCCAAAAAATAGAAAAAATACAATCTGGTGATTTATTATCTGTGTTTCCTAAAGAAGATCAAATAGAACGATTATACTCTTTAGGAAAATTTGAAGATAAATTGGTTTTAAGTGTCAAAAAACATCAGTTTGGCGTTTGTTCAAATTATTTTAGTCAGTTAAAAGAAGGTGAAGTTATCAAAGCAAGAATTAATAAAAATCCATCGTTTTACCTTCCAAAACACACAAAACATGCTGTTTTTATCGCAAACGGTACAGGAATTGGACCTTTTTTGGGTATGATTAATCAAAACCCAAATATTAAAAAGCATTTATTTTGGGGTACGCGCACGCAAGCTTCAGTTAATATTTATGATACTTATTTAAATGAAGCAAAACAAAAGCAGCTACTAACCACATGTAATATAGCATATTCTAAAGAAGGAAATAAAGCGTATGTTCAAGATATTATAGCACAAAAAGACAACATTATAGCTTCTGTATTAGAGCAAAAAGGTGTTGTAATGATTTGTGGTTCGGTTGCAATGCAGACTTGTGTTTTAAACCAATTAGATACGATTTGCCAAAACAATTTAAGTAACAACGTAAGTTACTTTATAGATAACGGTCAAATAAAGATGGATTGTTACTAACATAAAACTTAAAATAATGTGTAATAACGTAAAATCAATATCAAAAACATCTCAAGGCGAATTGTCTTTGTGTAAAAACTGCAAGCATTTTCACTTAGAGTTTAATAATATATATTTTGAATTTACTGTTAACGAGTTTAAGCAATTTAAGCAGTATGTTTTAAATTTAGAACCAGAATTTTGGGAGTGTAAATATGCTGAAGCAAACATATCTAAAAAGATACCTATACCTACTTTGCAAGACAATCTTATTCTGATGTTTAACCGACAAGAATTTTTACAATTAAAAGTATTAGTCAATAAGCCAATATTGAATATTTACAAAAAAAGTATAAGTGTAAATGATATTGATTACACATTAATTTTAAACTAATTTAAAATACTATTTTTGTGTACTTAAACTAAAAGATTAGTATGAAAAAAGATATTCATATTCCAAAAGTAGAAGGTGTTTACATTGCAATAGTTAACGAGTATAATGACGTGTACCAAACCCAAGATTGGAATGCATACATTATAAACGATAAAGAGGTAGATTTAGATACTGTAATAATAGTTACAAGTGGTTATTCTGATAGTAAAACAACCTCTGTTTTTAGAAAAAAAATAGATAAGCTTCCTAAGAAAAGTTATGCCAAAATAGAGCTTATCCAAGAAGAACTTTTTGCGCTTAACAACCAATTTAAAGTCACGTTTTTTGAGGGTAATACAATGTATGATAAAACATATACTTTTAGAAAAAACACGATTAATAAAAATGCCTTACAACCTGTACCATTAATGAAGGTACGTGGTGTAGTAGTAAAATAAGCCTTGAATTTTCAAGGCTTATTTTTTTATAGTTTTATTGCTTAATACATTGGTTTATAGTGTTAGTCCATTTTTGACCAACTTCTATTTCGCCGTTAATCAGTCTATTAACGTCACTATTAAAAATATTAAAACCGACAATATCATTATTTACTATTTTAAAGTTTATAATAACGTCTGTTACTTGTTCGGTTGTTTTATTAATTCGTTTCTTTTTAATATCTAAAGCTGCACCTTCAAAATTCTTTAAATCGACAATTTTGTGTGTAGATAAGTTAGATAATAAAGCTATTTTTTTATTTGTATCAATACCAAAAGATAGATGGTTAAAGATGTCTATTTTATTAATAGTTAGTCCATTATCTTGCGCAATGGTTTTAAATATTTGAGTTTTTTGTTGTGTTTTTTTCTTTTTAGAGATATACATTAAAAAGAAAGGAATACCGCAGCAAAGGGTAATCACAACACCTATAAGGGTATTTGCTGTATCCATTTGTTTTAATTTTTTAATAAGAAATATGAGTTAAGGTGTTTATACCTTAATAAGTCTAGTATTAAAACAAATGCTATAGATGGGTATGAAAAGGATAAGCTATGTCTGTAGTTTTAAAGCTAACAGGAATAGCATTTAGGTAATGTAGTTTAAGATTACATTTTTTAGAGAAATAAGTTAAAAACTGTTTAAAGTTAAAATCTAAATCTTTATTTAGACTATTAGGGTAATCAACAAGGTTGACCTCTAAAAAAGTAATAATTATAGGGTCTGCTGTGTTAGCAACAGTGTTGTGCTTGATAGGAGAAGATACAGTTTCACTTTTAGTTGAAACTATAGTGGCTTGGTCACTAAAATTATAGTTAATTGTAGTGGCATTTAAGCTAACTGTTACACTTAATAAAAGTAATATTTGTAAAAACTTCTTCACGAAGCAAATGTAAATTACTAACGATAATTAATTAACAAATAAAACGTTAATTTTAATTTAATTTATCAGTAAGTTTTTTAAACACTTTTTTAGGATCTTTACCTTCATATAAAATATCATAAACTGCATTTATAATAGGTAATTTAGTTTTCTTTTTATTCTTGTCGTTTAATAAATGGGCACTTTTTGTAGCGTAGTATCCTTCTGCAACCATATTCATTTCCATTTGTGCAGATTTTACAGTGTAGCCTTTACCAATCATGTTTCCAAACATACGATTACGAGAAAACGTAGAATAACCAGTAACCAATAAATCGCCTAAATAAGCAGAGTTATTAATGTTACGTTTCATCTTATGCATTTTTTTGATAAAACGTTTCATTTCGCGTATAGCGTTACTCATCAACACACTTTGGAAGTTATCACCGTAACCTAAACCATGTGCTATACCAGCCGCAATAGCGTAAATATTTTTAAGCATTACTGCATATTCAGTCCCAATAACATCGTCGCTAGTTTTCGTTTTTATATAATCGCTAGATAAAGCATTGGCAATAATTTGAGCTTTTTTCTGGTCTGCGCAAGAAATTGTTAAGTAAGATAAACGCTCTAAAGCAACTTCTTCTGCGTGGCAAGGACCTGCAATAACGCCAATATTTTCAAAAGGAATGTTATAATTATCATGAAAATGCTCTCCAACCAATAAACCAGTTTCTGGTATAATTCCTTTTACTGCCGAGACTACAATTTTATCAGTAATATCTGCATTTAGTTTTTTTAATTCAGAATGAATAAATGCCGAAGGAATTACAAAAATTAAAACATCTGCATAGTTAGCAATTTCATTAATATCATTGCTAAGTTTTAGTTGTTCTAAATGAAACTCGACAGAACTTAAATAATTCGGGTTATGTTGTTCTCTAAGAATATGTTCTTTGGTATAAACACTGCGCATGTACCAACCAACTTCTTCTAAGTTTTCACAAAGCATTTTTACGATAGCGGTTGCCCAACTTCCTGATCCAAAAACAGCATATTTTAATGGTTGACTCATAATTTCGTTTAAATTCTAGGTCAAAAATACGTAAAATTAAAGACTTCAATTCATATTGAAAATCAATCACTTTTAATTTTTGGCACGCCTTTTGAAAATCAATTTATATCAATCCTTAAAACGACACATTATGAAGACGATAAAATTACTTTCAGGCTTTGCTTTAATAGCATTATTATTTACATCGTGTTATACAGAAGTTATCGTAGATGATTATGCTTATGATAATTATCAAGAACCAATAACGGTTAATCAATTACTAAACTCTTACGAGTTGTGGTACGTAGACATTAACGAAACTATTGGTTATGGCGAAACACCTTTTTTACAAATGGCATTTACAGTGTCTTTTAGAAACGGAAGCTTGTTTGCCAATAATAATTTAGTTGGTATTGGTAGTCAAGGTAACGGTTATGGTATACAAATAGGATACTATAATGCTTACGATATGATTTTGGATATAGATCATGATATTGATGGCTATGATAGTTTTGATGTATACCAAATAGATCATAATACTATTGAATTGTATAATCCATTTAATGATACGTCATATTTTTTACATGGTTATCAACGTTCAAATTTTGATTACGATTATGTGTTTTATGATAACATACAATACTTTTTACAAGAATATGAAGCTTGGGAAAAAACATACACAAGTAACTTTGGTGCTTTAAACGAATTTGATAACGAAAACTTCCTTCAGTTTTTATCTGGCGGAAATGATAACAACTTTAGAAGCTCTCAAGATCCTGAAGGAACAAATCCAAACAATATATATTGGGATTATTCTGGATTGTATGGTGTTAATAATGTTAACGGAAATATGTACCTAAAAACACTAACCTTAGATTATGATTATTTTGATAATGAGTTTTTTGAGTTAAGTATTGTAAACGATCAAAGAGTAGAATTATATCACCCAAATTCTGGTACGGTTTATGAGTTTACAGGAAGAGGTTATATACAATATTTAAAAGTTGGACAAACAACAGACAGAAGTAAAACATCTGGAGAGAAAAAACGTAAACAACACACCAGAAAAGAAGATAACCCTAGAGAGAATACTAGAGAAAAATAAACACTTGTTAGTGAGTGATTTTTGAGAATTAGTTTAGTTAGTTTAAAACCGCTTAGAGTAAAATTTAAGCGGTTTTTTTAATTTTTTTGTAGCTAATTTCCTCATAATCATAAAATTAAACGCTTTTAGTCGAATAAATTATGTTTTTTGTCGAATTAAAAATACATTCGTCAATCAATAACCTACTTAATTTATTTTTTATGAAAAAAATTCCCCTAATCACCTTAGCTTTAATAGCTGTGTTATTTACAACAAGTTGTGAAAATGAAGAGACTTTTGTGGATAACAACACTGTAACAAATGTAGACCCAAATTTTAGAGTAACAACAGCAAATGGAAACACAGCTAACCAACGTATGTCTTATGATGAACCATGTATGACAACTAATCTAATAGCTGGTCAAAATCATATTGCAGGAACTGTTTCTGTAGATTTTGATGGTGTAGATTTAATTATCACTTATACTACAAATGCAGATTGGTCAATTCAAGCTACGCATTTAAGTATTGGTAATTGTGCAGATCAAACAATACCAACAACAGGATCTGGAAATCCAAAAATTGGTCATTTTGAGCATTCTACAAATCATAACCCAGATGTAGATGTAGTAACGTACTACATAGATTCAGCTGCGTTAACTGAAAATTATTGTTTTGCAGCACATGCAGAAGTTAATGGGCCAACAGGCGGAGAAACTGCTTGGGCAGAAGGTACAGACTTTGACGGTAATAATTGGGCAATGTATGTTGAAGCATTATTGTCAGACTGTAATGTAGATAATCCTGAAACAGAAAGATAATTGTATATTTTAAATACTAAAAAAGCCAACCCTAAAAAGGTTGACTTTTTTTATGTGATAACATTTAATTTTAACTTTCAAAAGTGATGTTTAGGCTAATATCTACACTGCTTAAAGCTTTACTTACTGGGCAACCTTTTTTAGCGCCTTCCGCAAGTTCTTTAAATTTAGCTTCGTCCATTCCATCTACTTTACCTGTTAGGTCCAATTGTATATGTGTAAAGGCAAAACCGCCATCTTGTTGTTCTACAGTAATAGTAGCATCTACATCTAATTTGTTAGATTCAAAACCTGCTTCTTGTATAGCAAAACTAAGCGCCATAGCAAAACAACCAGCATGTCCTGCTGCAATTAGCTCTTCTGGGTTTGTACCAGCTTTACCGTCTTCGTTTTCAAAACGTGCTTTAAAGTTATAAGGTGTATTGTCTAAAACACCACTTGGACCATTTAAAAATCCTTTACCGTCTTTACCTGTACCTTGCCAAATGGCTGTTGCTTTTCTCTTCATAAAATAATTTAATTTTTGGTTTACTTTAAAATTAAAGCTTTTACTAAAGAAATAGGGTTAAGGAAATTGTAAATGTTTTGGGAGGACTTTTTTAATATTCGTGTATAAGTGTTAGCTGCAGTTATACATTATTGATTAATAGTTTTAGTTATAATTAAGTTTAATAATTTTTTCTCCAATTACTAATTCATTAATAATTTCATTTTTATCAAATGAAGGTCTAAATTGAGCGACAATTTTTCTTTTTTTATTAGCTTTTAATTTTTGTTGTAATTTGTTCGTTCTTGCGGTCAGTTTCATTGACATCACAACAAAATCAATTTTATGTAATTCTCCATTTTTATCACGTAGATAAATCTTATTAAAATCTATTTCTTGAGATTGGGAAGAATTATTTTTGAATTCAAAAACTATGGTAATAAACCTTCTACCTTTTTCAGCAACAATATTATTTGCATAATATCCATTTCCTCTATCAATTACTCTTTGTTTGTTTATTCCAAATATTCGAAATTCAAGACTTTCAGAATATTCATAGTATGTTTTTCTATCAATTTTTTGTGCTGTTGCATTAATTGAGAATAGTAATAAAATCAAAAGGAGCTTATTCATTTTTTTTAAATTTTAAAAATTTATTTTCAGAATGATGTTCTGCTATTATGGGCAAAGTAAAGATAAAGCGAGTTTTTAACTTGCGTTATCGATTGTTAAACGAAGTTAGCAGAAAAATTTAATAAAGCCAAGCGATGCTTCATTCTACTTATAAAAATTCATTTCACCTAAATAAGCCCAAACGTTTTCTGGTAGTAAAGGCTTAACGTTTTTGCCTTCTTTTATTGCTTTTCTAATCATAGTAGAAGATAGTTCTATAATTGGTGCGTCTACACGTGTTATTTTTGGGTGATTATTAAATTGTGTATCTACTTTACCTTCGCTAATACGTGGGTACACATAAATGGAGTGATACTCTAAAATGGTTTGATAATTTTTCCACTTATGGAAGCTTTTTAAATTATCCTCGCCCATAATTAAGGCAAATTCGTGTTTAGGATATTTTTCGGTTAAATGGACTAAGGTGTTAACGGTATAGTTAGGTTGCGGTAAGTTAAACTCGATATCACTTTCTTTTAATGTATCATAGTCTTTTGTGGCTAGATAGACCATTTCTAAGCGCTGGTAATTGTCTAAAAGTGTACTTTTCTTTTTAAATGGATTGTGTGGTGTTACTACAAACCAGATTTGGTCTAAATCGCTGTTTTCTACCAATTGGTTGGCTATAATTAAATGCCCAATGTGTATTGGGTTAAAGGATCCAAAGTATAAACCTATTTTCATAGTTTAGTTAAAAAAGAGACAATTTACTACGCTCAGTTTTATAAATTATTTTTATGATTTTACAAAAGTACCAACTAAATTTTCTGCTTCTGCTAATGCTTTATCTAAGTTGTCGTTTTCTATTATAATGTCAAAAAGTGGTGCTGTTGCAAGCTCTGCGCTGGCTTTAGCAATACGCATATTTATCTTGTCTTCGCTTTCTGTTTTACGTTTTTTAAGTCTTATTTTAAGCTCGTCTATACTTGGTGGTTTTACAAAAACAGCAAGTGTTTGTTCTGGGAATTTTCTTTTAATACGCAATCCGCCAGATACGTCTATATCAAAAATAACGTTTTTGCCTAATGCCCAAAGTCGCTCGACTTCACTTTTTAAAGTACCATAAAAATTATCGCGGTAAACTTCTTCCCATTCTAAAAAATCGTCGTCTTTTATATGTTGTTTAAAGTCTTTTAAAGATAAAAAGTAGTAGTCTTTACCATGCTCTTCTGTACCACGTTTTTCTCTTGATGTAGCAGAAATTGAGAAGGCTAAATTTAAATTATCGTCTTTAAGTAAATGTCTTACAATGGTTGTTTTACCTGAGCCAGATGGTGCAGAAAAAACAATTAATTTACCTTGTTTTGTGTTGTCTTTGTCCAATAGATTATGCTTTTATTTTAAAGAACGTTAAGTAATTGTTCTTTAATTTTTTCAAGTTCGTCTTTCATTTGTACGACCAATTGTTGCATTGGTGCGTAGTTACTTTTAGAACCAATAGTGTTTATTTCTCTACCAATTTCTTGGCTTATAAATCCTAATTTTTTACCGTTGCTATCTGAGCTATTAATACTTTCTGTAAAGTAGTTTAAGTGATTGTTTAAGCGTACTTTTTCTTCAGTAATATCAAACTTTTCTATGTAGTAAACTAATTCTTGTTCAAAACGATTTTCGTCGTACTTTTCTTTAAGTTCTTCAACGCCTTTTTTTAATCGTTCTCTAACACCTTCAATACGTTCTGGATCTATAGCTATTACATGATCTAACAAGTCTGCAATATTTTTTATACGTGCATTAAAATCTGCTTCTAACACTTTTCCTTCGTCTAAACGGTGCTGGTTTAAAGCGTTAATTGCTTGGGTAATTTCGGTTTGTATTTGCGTCCATTCGTTTTCGTCAATTTCTTCTCTAACCGTATTTAAGGCATCAGGAAAACGAACCGCCATTTTTAGTAATTCGGTATCATCACCATCAACAACATCTTTTAATTGTTGCATGTATTGTTTAACAACTGGCGTGTTAATTTGCGTAGATGTATCGTCTGCAGTAGTTTCTACATAAATAGAAAAATCTACCTTACCACGCACTAATTGATTAGCAATTTGCTTTCTAATTTCAAGCTCTTTTTCTCTGTAAATAGAAGGCATGCGCGCATTCAAATCTAGGTTTTTGCTGTTAAGAGATTTTAGCTCGATTGTAATTTTTTTTGTTGGCAACTGTAGTACAGATTTACCGTAACCTGTCATTGAATATATCATAAACAAAATGAATTTATTAAGCGCAAAGGTAAGTAAAATGTTAACGCCTAAGAAATACAATTTTAACAGCTTATTTAGATTATTTATTATGCACGCACAGTAAATAATTGTAGTTTTGATGTTTTAAATTTTTAGAGATGTACAAAAAACAGTTTGAGATTAGGTGGAGTGATATTGATGCTAACAGACATTTAGCTAACTCTGCATATATAAATTTTATGAGTCATACACGTACAGCGTTTTTACATGAACACGGTTTTTCTTTATCAGAATTGGTAAAAGAAGGTCTTGGTCCAGTGGTTTTTCATGAGCATGTACATTATTTTAAAGAAACCTTTTTAGGTTATCCAGTAACAGTAACTCTTGAAGTTTCTGGTCTAAGCGAAGACGGAATGTTCTTTAAATTTGATCATAATTTTTACAATCATAAAGGTGAAAATCTTGCTTTTTGTGAAATTTTTGGAGCTTGGATAGACTTAAACTCTAGAAAATTAACTAATCTACCGGACGATTTATTAGAGTTAACAAAAAGTTTTCCTAAAACTGAAGATTTTAAAATCTTAACAAAAGAAGACACCAGAAAACATAACAGAACACCAAAAAACCTAAGCTTGTAGTTTAGGTTTTTTGGTAACTAAATACACACCTAAAAAGATTAAAGCAGATGCTAAAATCTTAACGACTGTAACAGCATCGCTACCCATAATAATTGCAAAAATACCAGCAATTAAAGGTTGCAAGTAAATAAATACGGTTACTGTAGATGCGCGCAAATGTCTTAGCGCTAAAGGATTTAATAGGTATGTTCCAAATGTAGCACCTACAACTACAAAAATTACCGAAAACCAAATGTAAGGTGTAAACGTAGAGGTATCTACCAAAGTTAAATCTGAATATCCAAACGGTAATACCATAAAAAAACCAAACAAAAACAACCATTTAATAAATGTAAACGGATGGTATTTTTCTGTTAAACGCTTTATTATTATAATATATATACTGTAAGATAACGCATTAATTAGCACCATAATATTTCCTAATAACACATTGTCTCCTGGATTTGGTGATTTACCATAAACTGTTAATATCGCAGCACCAGTAAATCCAAAAATAACACCTAAAACTTTAAGTTTTGTTATCTTTTCATTTAGGTAAAAAGAAGATAGTATTAATACGATAATAGGACTGGTAATCATTATTACCGATGCGTGTATGGGTGTTGTAAGTTCTAGCCCTTTAAAGAAAAATAGCATATTAACAACAACTCCAAATATGGATGCAAGAAAAAAAGTTTTAAAATCTTTAGGTTCTATTTTTTCTTTTGGAGCAAAAAGGCTGACAACCCAAAATAGAATAGCTGCTCCACCAACGCGTAATGCAATAAAACCAAACGGCTTTATGTAACCGTTAGCCATTACGTCTTTTGCAAAAGTAAAGGTTAATCCATACAATAATTGTACTATAAACGCAGCAATTAAAGCAAATATTCTTAGTTTATTCATTTAGTGCTTCTTTGGCTGCTTCTATAGTTTTTTTACTACTACCAACAAAAATTTTGTCGTTAATTACAATAACTGGTCGGCTTAAAAAAGTATAGTGTTCAAGTAAATAATGTTTAAAATCTTTTTCGGTTAGATTTTGGTCCTTTAAACCCATGTCTTTGTATAACTTAGCACGCTTACTAAACAAAGCTTCGTAACTTCCTGCTAATTTTGCTAACTCATCAACTTGTTTTGCTGTTAATGGTTCACTTTTTATTTCCTGAAATTTAAAGTCGTCACTTAAATTCAACTCGTTAATAATTCTTGTGCACGTGTTACAAGTTTTAAGGAAGTAAACGTTTTTCATGATGTTATATTTTTGGCAAATTTCGATTTTTTTTGCAAAAGTTTAATGCTTTTTCTGGCAAAAATTCTGCGAAAGCATAATACCCAACATTTTTTTTAAAAATTGAAGTGAAATTAGTTTTAAATAGCATAAATATTTAATTTTATTGAAAATTGAAATACTATGGATTTTGCATTTGATACCACTTTAAAAAGTCGAAAATTTTTAAAAGATTTACTTGAAAATTTAACTTTAGAACAACTTAATAAAGTTCCTGAAGGCTTTAATAATAATATTATTTGGAATGTAGCTCATACTATTGTAACCCAACAATTATTAGTCTATAATTTATCTGCAATACCTATGATTATAAGTGATGAGTTGGTTGAAATGTATCGAAAAGGAACAAAGGTAGAACGTGATGTAACCCAAGCAGAAGTAGATTTAATTAAAGGTTTATTGTTTAGTACTATTGAAAAAACAAAGGAAGATTATGAAAACAGAATTTTTCAAACCTATCATGAATATACAGTAACTACTAAAAGTACTTTAACGAATGTTGATGAGGCTATTGCATTTAACAATTTTCATGAAGGAATCCATTTAGGTTATGTTTTGGCTTTAAAACGCTGTATTTAAAATTTTAAATAAGAATTTGCTACCACGTATGGTATTGTAAACTCAACAGGCTCTTTACTTAGTGCGCCAAATTCAAAATTGTTGTAAAAGATAATAATGCCTTCTTCATTAAACCCGATAGTTTTAGGTAGCTTAAAATCTAAATTTTGAGATTGTAAACCGTTATGAACGGTCATTAACTCTTTATCATAATATTTTTTAACTAATGCTTTAAACCCATTTAAATCGTTAATTAAATCTTTGGTTTTTAATTCTTTTCCAGTTGCTGGATCAAAATTAAAAAACTTAAAAATCAAGTTGCTGTTAGCTTCTCCGGTTTGTACATTTCCATTCATGGCAATGCAGATAATAAATTCGTTTTGAAAAGAAATTTCTCCATCAATAAACGCTTCCCATTTAGGGAAGTCTCTAGCTATATCTTCATTAAACAGTGTTGTAAAGCCAATATAAGAGGCATTAAAAGCTGTAATGCTTTGGTCTATAGTTAATTTTTTTTCTTTAGCACTATCTACATTTAAAATATCACAAGCAAAATTATTAAGTGATGTATTTATGTTTTTAGCAACATTAGAGTTTCCTTTTGCTTTAGGCATAACAATGTCCACAAAAGTTTCTTTTTCTTTAGAAATATGAATTTCTGAAAACGATAATGTCTTTTCTTCTTCACAAGAAAAAAAGCCTATAAAACACAAAAAAAGTAGATAAAAAGTCCTGAAATTATTTATACTGTTAAACATAAACTAAAGCTAATAATGAAGTTTGAATACAACGAATTAAACGTTATTTTTGTTGCAATAATTACAAATTAAGTTGAAAAACATCTGCTTTGCATTCAAAAATAAGAATTATAAATTTTTAGATGATTATTTCAACTTTAAAAACTAAATAAACATGAAATTTAACACAAAAACGATACATGGTGGACAAAAACATGACCCAGCTTATGGTGCTGTAATGCCTCCAATTTATCAGACTTCAACATACGCACAATCTACACCTGGTGGACATAAAGGGTTTGAGTACTCAAGGACACATAACCCAACACGCCAAGCTTTAGAAAACGCTTTTGCTAGTATAGAGAATGGTGAGTACGGATTAGCTTTTGGATCTGGTCTTGCTGCTATTGACGCGGTAATGAAACTTTTAAAGCCAGGTGATGAGGTAATAAGTACAAACGATTTATACGGCGGAACGTATAGATTATTTACCAGTATATTTAAGAATTTTGGAATCAAATTCAACTTTATTGGTATGCAAAATGCAAGTAATATAGAGGATTATATTACAGAAAACACAAAAATTATTTGGGTAGAAACACCAACTAACCCAATGATGAATATTATTGATATTAAAGCAACTGCAGAGATTGCAAAAAAGCACAATGTACTTTTAGCAGTAGATAACACATTTGCTACACCTTATTTACAACAACCTTTAGATCTTGGAGCCGATTTAGTAATGCATTCTGCAACAAAATATATAGGTGGACATAGCGATTTAGTTATGGGAGCACTTATTGTAAAAGATAAAGAGTTAGCAGATAAATTATATTTTATACAAAATGCAAGTGGAGCCGTTTGTGGACCACAAGATTCCTTTTTAGCGCTTCGCGGAATTAAAACGTTACACGTAAGAATGCAACGTCACTGTGAAAACGGAAGAGCTGTTGCAGAATATTTAGCATCTCATCCAAAAATTGAAAAGGTATATTGGCCAGGTTTTGAAAGTCATCCAAACCATGAAATTGCAAAAGCGCAAATGAAAGATTTTGGAGGTATGATAAGTTTTGTTACTAAAGGAAACGACTACAATGAAGCTATTAAAATTGTTGAGAATCTTAAAGTATTTACGTTAGCAGAATCCTTAGGTGGTGTAGAATCTTTATGTGGTCATCCAGCAAGTATGACACATGCAAGTATACCAAAAGAAGAGCGCGAAAAAACAGGAGTAGTAGACTCTTTAATTAGGTTAAGTGTAGGTATTGAAGATGAAGAAGACTTAATAAACGATTTAAAACAAGCTATAGGATAAGAGTAATTATCGTTATAAAAAAAGCCAACTTAATTAGTTGGCTTTTTTTATGATATATTTTGTTTGTTTTTTAATCTAAATAGTAGATATAACCAAAGTTTAACCATACTAACCAATCGTTATACTTGTTAGAGTTTAGGTCGTGATTTAAACCATCAATCCAATCGTTAAAATAGTATTGACCACGAAGGTCTAACATTAAATCAGAAACCATAGTTAGTTTATACCTAACGCCAATACTAGAAACAACAGACCATGTGCTACCAGAAGAAGGGTCTATTGGTTTAGGGAAATCTGAATCTAAATTAGGGTTAGTAGCGTACCAAGGGGAATAAAAATTATTCATATTGGTTACACTTTGGTCCCCGTAATTTGTATATACTTTAGGGTTATAAGATACGTAATGAGCGCCAAGACTTACAAAAGGAGCAAACTTATATCCGAAAGCTTGAAAAGAACGAATACTTAAAGGAAAGTATTCTAATTGCATACCGATATCTAAGTTATTTGCCTCACCAGTATGAGCTCTAAGTTTTTGAGCTTCAACACTATTTCTGTAAGGTTGTACCCATTCACCTAAATGATTTAATTTAGTTTTATTCCAAGAAATTTCTGTTCTAAGTTTAAAGTGATCATTAAAAAAATTGTCTGTAGTGTAACAGTTACAATCTGCACGATAAGCAAAGTTTATGTAGTGTACTAATCCAATTCCAATACCAGAGTTGCCAGTGTTAGTTTCGGGATCTAAACGTTCTCCAAAATCAGATTTAAAGGCAACAGGACCAGTAATGACACCAATTTCGTGTGAGAAGCCTAACTGAGAAAATGCGGTAGTACTAGTTAAGATAACTAATAAAAACAGTGTTAATTGTTTATGGTTAAGCATAATAAGGCTTTTATTTTAGAGGCTAAATATCCAACAAATATATGAAATCACGATTAACATACAAATAATAAGGATAAAATGAACTAAATATAATTATTTCTTAAAATAAGAAACTTACTAAAACGTTTGCGAAATTTTAAAAATGTGACGTAAATACTTAAAGATAATGTATATTTGCAGTGCAATTTGGCACTTAAAATAAAAGAGTCATAATTTTATTGTAATAATGAAACAAAAAATAGAAGCATTTTTAGATCAAGTAAAAGCAAATAATGGTCATGAACCAGAATTTTTACAAGCTGTACACGAAGTTGCAGAGACTGTAATTCCGTTTATAGAAGACAACCCAAAGTATCAAGATAAGTTATTGTTAGAGCGTATGGTAGAGCCAGAGCGTACAATAATCTTTAGAGTTCCATGGGTTGATGATAAAGGACAGCCACAAGTTAATAGAGGTTACCGTGTAGAGTTTAACTCGGCAATAGGTCCTTACAAAGGTGGTTTGCGTTTTCATCCTTCTGTAAACTTAAGTATTTTAAAGTTTTTAGGGTTTGAACAAGTTTTTAAAAACTCTTTAACTACTTTACCAATGGGTGGAGGAAAAGGAGGAAGTGACTTTAACCCAAAAGGTAAAAGTGATAACGAAGTAATGCGTTTTTGTCAATCTTACATGTCTGAATTATACAGGCATATTGGGCCAAATACAGATGTTCCTGCAGGAGATATTGGTGTAGGAGCAAGAGAAATAGGTTACATGTTTGGTCAATATAAAAGATTAAAAAATGAATTTACAGGAGTATTAACTGGTAAAGGATTGTCATACGGAGGATCATTAATTAGACCAGAAGCAACAGGTTATGGTTGTGTGTATTTTGCAAAAAATATGTTAGCAACTAAAAACAATTCTTTTGAAGGTAAAACAGTTGTTATTTCTGGATCTGGTAACGTTGCTCAATATGCTTGCGAAAAAGCAACGCAATTAGGAGGTAAAGTAGTAACAATGTCTGATTCTTCTGGATATATCTATGATAAAGATGGTATAAATGAAGAAAAATTAGCATTTATTATGGAGCTTAAAAATGTTAAACGTGGACGTATCCACGAGTATACAGAAAAGTATCCATCTGCTACCTTCCATGAAGGAGAAAGACCATGGTCTGTAAACTGTGATGTGGCTATGCCATGTGCTACACAAAATGAGTTAAATAAAGAAGAAGCTGAAGCTTTAGTAAATAACAATGTAATAGCAGTTGCAGAAGGTGCAAATATGCCTACGACTCCAGAAGCTATAGAGGTATTACAAAAAGCGAAAGTATTATTCTCTCCTGGTAAAGCGTCTAACGCTGGTGGAGTAGCAACTTCAGGTTTAGAAATGAGTCAAAACTCTTTAAGATACAATTGGACTAGAGAAGAGGTAGATGCTAAATTAAACCAAATTATGGATGATATTCATGCATCTTGTGTAGAATATGGTAAAAATGATGATGGTACCGTAGACTACGTAAAAGGAGCAAATATTGCTGGATTTGTTAAGGTGGCAGACGCTATGTTAGCACAAGGTTTGGTATAAATTAAATATCACATAACTAAAAAATAAAAACCGCCTATAAGGCGGTTTTTTTATTTTAAGTCAGCTTTACCAAGGTAATTTATATTTCTTTCAACCAATTCTAAAATAACAATATCAGGGTTATTATTTTCAATATCTTTTTTATTGATTTTAAAGTTTCTTATGTATATAGCATCTTCAAAGGTTTCATTAAAAAAAGGTATTAGAGCATTAGAAAAAGAATCTCTATAAAGTATTAACTTATAATCTTTACTTTCATTTTTAAAATGAAGAAATTTCTGGTCATCTGATAAAACTTCTATTTTGGAAGGTGTCTTTTTTTCGAAATTTATAACTTCTGTTTTTTCTTTAATGTTTACCATTTGAGTATTGTCTCCTAAAACTTTGGAATTTGTAGAAACTTTATAATCCTTAAGTTCTAGTTTTTGAATGGATATATCTTTTTTGATATAATCTATAATGTGTTGATAAGCTATAAAAGCCCCTAAATCATTCCAATGAGAATCTGTTTTGTAATATAATTGGTTTTCTTTTTTTTCTTTTAGTAAAACAGAATGTAAATCTATTAAATGAGCTGTTGAGTTTTTTTCTAACTCTCTTTTTAAGTGACTATAAAGAGTTTCTTTTTTCTCTAATTGAAATGGTAAATACTCAGAATAAATACTATGTTTATTAGGCGGAAATATAACATAGAATTTTATGTTTTTTGCATTTAGATATTGATTGATTCTGTTTAAGTAACTAATAATTTCTTTTGTTTTATTGTCACCAGTCATCCCAAAAGAATTATAAAAAACATTATTATAATGATTGCCTAAAAAATACCAACCATCTTTGCCTGTTAAATTATAATTTGGTAAAGGTTCTTCTTTTAAAATAGTTTCTTTAAAATTGATGTATTGATTAACAGTTGTTTTTTTAAGACCAAAATTGCCTAAGTAATAACTTTTAAAACTTGAAAGACTTTGTATAGGTTTTTTTATATCAATTTTAGGAAATTCTTTAAATTTTAAATTTTCGTTATCACCAATTTTAGATTCCACTCCAAAAATTAAAACTAAATTAGGTACAATTAATAACAGTAAAAATACTGCTATAAAAAGTTTATTTTTTATGTTATAGATATTATTCATTTTAAAATCTAAAGTAGATAAATGGGTTGTAAGCTTCTGTAGCTATATAATAAAAACAGAGAGCAAATAAGAAGATTAACCCTGCATTATAGCATAAAACACTTAGATTGTAAATGCTGTTGTTATCTTTTAAATTATTAAAATATAATTTTACTTTTTGATAAACAGGTGTAGATAATATTATCCCTACTATTAATGCTGTAATCACTTCTTTGGTTAAGTAAAAGTTTAAAAAACCAGTATTTAAACGTGCTTTAAAATCAAATAAGGTATATGTGTAATTAATTGCTTGATTTAGATTTTCACTTCTAAAAATTACCCATCCAACAATAACTATAAGTAATGTGTAAAAATGAGCAATCCAAGTACTTTGTTTTTTTAAAAAAGATTCAAAACCAATTCTCTCAATAATTAAAAATAAACCATGAAACAATCCCCAAACTATAAATGTCCAATTGGCACCATGCCATAAGCCAGTTAAGAAAAAAACTATGATTAAATTTATATATGTTCTATGGTTTCCTTTTCTATTTCCGCCTAAAGAGATGTATAAATAATCTCTAAACCATTGTGATAAAGTTATGTGCCAACGTCGCCAAAATTCTTTTATAGATTTAGAGATGTATGGATAATTAAAATTTTCTGGAAAATTAAAGCCAAACATTTTACCTAAACCTATAGCCATGTCAGAATACCCTGAAAAATCAAAAAATATTTGTAAAGTATAAGCTACAATACCTATCCAAGCAATTAATGCAGAAGATTGATTTTGGGATAGACTAAATGCTGCGTCTGCAAAAAAAGCACAATTATTAGCAATTAGCATTTTTTTTGCTAAACCAATAATAAACCTTTCTACACCGGTAGCAAACTGTTTAGCGTTTGTTTTTCTTTCTCTTAATTGTTTTTGAACTTGAGAGTATCTTACAATTGGTCCTGCAATTAATTGAGGAAACAAAGTAACATACATCGTAAAGTCAATAAAGTTTTTATTGGCTTTTATATTACCTCTGTAAACATCTATAGTATAAGACATTGTTTGAAATGTGTAAAAACTGATTCCTATAGGTAAAACTACATTTGTAATTAAGTTATTATTAATATTAGAAATAATAAAGTTAGAGTATTTAAAGTAGATTAAAATGCTTAGATTAAATACTATAGATAATACTAAACCTATCTTTTTTTTCCCTGAATTAATGATTAATCCAGAACTATAATCAACTAATGAAGATAATAGTATCAAAATAACCATCTGTTTTTCTCCCCAAGTATAAAACCCTAAACTTAAAACCAAAAGAATGATGTTTTTCATTTTCTTTGGAGCTAAATAATATAGAGCTAAAGAAAAAGGAAGAAATAGAAATAAAAATATAGGGCTACTAAATAACACAAGACTAAAATTATTGAGGTCTAAAATACAATAAAATATAGTACTTTTGGGTTTTATTCTAGCAACCCAAACTTTGTTTTAATGCGGTACATTAAACCTCTGATATTTATTTTTTTATTTTTTTTTATAAAAATAAGTTACTGTCAAAACTTTGAAGATGCTTGGTCAGAACATTATTCTTATCTGGAAATTAAAGATGTATCACCAGGTTTAGATAAATTATATGTAGCTGCAGAAAACACTATTTTTACATATGATATTAATACCTATCAAATAGAAAAACTTTCTACTATTAATGG
This sequence comes from Mesoflavibacter sp. CH_XMU1422-2, assembly GCF_037029245.1. NCBI lineage: Bacteria > Pseudomonadati > Bacteroidota > Flavobacteriia > Flavobacteriales > Flavobacteriaceae > Mesoflavibacter > Mesoflavibacter sp. CH_XMU1422-2. The sequence goes on from NZ_JAYMEE010000056.1 coordinate 73,228, forward strand.
TTTGTCAGGAGAGACTATAAGTGCCATCTTATATATAGAAGACCAAGATTTGCTGTTATTAGGGTTTGAAAATGGCCTAATGCAAATTTATGATCAGGTAAATAGAACCTTTTTAACAGTAGTTGATATTTTAGATAAACCAACAATTCCGCCAAATAATAAAGGTATAAATCAATTTTTTAGAAATCAAGATTTGGTTTATATCTCAACAGATTATGGTATATCAGTATACGATATTAATGCTTTAGAGTTTGGAGATACATATTACATAGGTCCAAATGGTTCACAATTAAAAGTTAGACAGACAACAATGTTTAACAATTATATATATGCAGCAACAGAGCAAAGATTGTATAGAGCAAGTTTAGATAATCCTAATTTAATTGATTATCAAGAATGGGAAAGTTTAAATAACGGAAATTGGTTAGGTGTTCAAAATGTTGAAGATAGACTATATGTAGCTAATTCTAATAGAAGAGTTTATGAAGTTGTTAATGGTAACTTAATCCAAAAAGTTGCTTACCCACAAGATATAGTTGGTTTTAAAAGTAATGACAACCGTTTGTCAGTTACAATAACTAAGCAATCTTTTGTATATAGTAGTAATTTTGATCAGTTAGTCAATGCCGCAACAACATCAGATTTTAATCCAAATTTTAGTACAAGTATATCTGTATCAGAAGAATTGTTTGTTGGAACAAATAGAATTGAAAATACAGGACAACCAGCTTTTGGAATTTTAAAAACCAGTTTTTCTGATCCAGAAAATTTTGAAGAAATTCATCCAGAAAGTCCATTACGAAATAGATTTTTTAAATTAAAATATCAAGAAGGACAAATCTGGGGAATACATGGAGGTTATTCAATATCTTATAATTTTAATGGCGGAGTAAGAAGAGAAGGTATTAGCCATTTTATAAATGATGAATGGCGAAATATAACGTATGATTCTTTAGCTCAAAACGTAACAAATCCATGGTACTTGTCCTATCTTACAATAGACCCATTTAATAGTAGCAATGTGTATGTAAGTTCATACTATTCAGGGATTATAAATATACAAAATGAAGAAGTAGTTAATGTGTTTAACCAAAGTAATAGTAGTTTGGTGCCTTTATTTGGTTCGGTTTATTTGATTTTAAATTCAGCTTTTGATGATCAAGGTAATTTTTATGTTTATAATGGACGTGTTAACGAAACTCTTAATAAACTATCAGAAAATGGTCAATGGACTTCTTATAACTACCAAGCTCTAATAGATCCCGCAACAAGTAATTTAGGGTTTTCTTCAATGGTTTTTGATAATAACGGAACAATATTTTCTGGTAGTTCTCACTATGGAGTTATAGCATGTGTACCTAATAGCAGTAATAATCCAACAATAGTTAATATAAGTGAGGAAGAAGAAGGAATGCCTTCTCCAAACGTAAGAACTTTAGCAATAGATAGAAATGGTCAATTATGGATTGGTATGGATAAAGGGATAAGAGTTGTTTACAATACACAAAGCTTTTTAGAAAATCCAGAAGTAGATAATATAGTGGTATTAGATAATGGAGAAGCTAGTGAGCTGCTTTTTCAACAATTTGTAACAGATATTGAAGTAGATGGTTCTAACAATAAATGGATAGCAACATTAGACACAGGTTTGTATTATTTCTCATCAGATGGTCAACAAACCATATATCACTTTACAAAAGACAACTCACCACTACCAAGTAATGATGTTTTAGATGTAGCATTGGATGAAGAAAATGGTATTGTCTACATAGCTACAGAAAAAGGTCTGTTATCTTTTAAGTCAGAAGCGTCAACACCAAAAACTACTTTAGAGGATGCTTTTGTGTTTCCAAACCCAGTTAGACCTACATTTGATATGGTTTCAGAAAAAATTAAAATAAGAGACATTTCAGAAAACGTTAATATTAAGATTACAGATATTGAAGGTAATCTTGTAGCAGAAGCAGAGTCTAATACAAACGGCAGATTTAAAGGTTATAATCTTGAAATTGATGGCGGTACAGCATTATGGAATGGAAAAAATCTAGCTGGAGATGTCGTGGCTTCTGGCGTGTATCTAGTCATGTTAAACGATCTTGATACATTAGAAACCAAAGTGCTTAAATTAATGGTGGTTAGGTAATGCAAACCAAAACAAAAGCCATAGTTCTTTCAAAAATAAGATTTAAAGACAACGATTTAATAGTAAAATGCTATACCTATAATCATGGTATAGTCAGTTATATTTTAAAAGGTATTTTAAAGTCAAAAAAGAATAATAAGAAAACAGCCTATTTTCAACCATTATCTTTATTAGAATTAGAAACAGACCATAAAGATAATAGGTCTTTACAGTATATAAAAGATTTAAAAACAAGCTTTTTATATAGTAGTTTGCATACCAATATTGTTAAAAGTGCTATTGCAATGTTTTTAGCCGAAATCTTATCTCAAGCACTTAAAGAAGAAGAACAAAATATACCATTGTTTAATTATTTAGAGACCTCTTTTATGTGGTTAGATGAAAGTAGTCAAATATCTAACGCTCATTTACTATTTCTTTTAGAATTAACGAAGTATCTAGGTTTTTATCCTGATGATTCTGAAATTGATGCCGATTTTTTTAATCTTTTAGAAGGTCAATTTCAATATATAAACAATTCGAAATACTGTGTTTCCGGAGAAAATTTAACACTCTTAAAACAACTTCTAGGCACAGATTTTGATGCATTAAATCAAATAAAAATCAACTCAAAGCAAAGACAACAGTTTTTAAAAATGTTGTTGCAGTATTTTGATTTGCACTTAACCAATTTTAATCAACCTAAATCTTTACAAATCTTTAATGATGTATTTAATTAAAAAGATAACGTACATTTTCATATTCTGTTTTTTTGCAAATGCTTATGCTCAGTCAGTAAAAGTTGTAGATAAAACAACCAAAACACCAATACCAGGTGTTGCTGTTTTTAATAAAAATCAAACTACAACAGAAGTTACAGACGAAGATGGCTTAGTTAATCTAGATAAGTTTTTAGATACAGAATTGATCTTTTTTCAACATATTTCTTTCAATTTAAAATCTTTAAAAAAAGAAAAGGTTAATGCCAATTATATTTATCTAGAGAGTAATCAATTAGGCTTGGATGAGGTTATAATATCTGCATCAAATTTTAAGCAAAATAAACGAGAAATCCCTAAAAGTATAGCTATAGTAAACGCCGATCAAATAAAGTTTAATAATCCACAAACTAGTGCAGACTTATTAGAAAATACAGGTAAAGTTTATGTCCAGAAAAGTCAATTAGGTGGTGGTAGCCCAATGATACGTGGTTTTTCTACAAATAGATTATTAATTAGTATTGATGGTGTAAGGATGAACAACGCAATTTTTAGAGGTGGTAATCTTCAAAATGTAATATCTATAGATCCACTTTCCATAGAAAAAACTGAAGTTATTCTTGGTGCAGGTTCAACAATTTATGGTAGCGATGCTATTGGTGGCGTAATAAGTTTTTACACTAAAAGTCCTAAGCTCTCTTACACAGATAGTTTAATTGTAGATAGTAATGTAATGCTTAGATACGCTACAGCAAATCAAGAAAAAACTGCACATGTAGATGTAAATTTAGGTTTAAAAAAATGGGGATTCTTAACTAATGTTACATATACAGATTTTAACGATCTGCGTATGGGTAGTCATGGACCAGCAGAATATTTAAGACCCGAATACGTCGTGACAGAAAATAATCAAGATGTAATTATTGAAAACAATAATCCAAAAATTCAAAAATTTACTGGTTACAACCAAATCAATTTAATGCAAAAAGTAGCATACAAACCAAAAGATAACTTAGATTTTGACTTAGGACTATTTTACACGACAACTTCCGATTATCCAAGATATGACAGATTAATTAGATATAGAGGTGATAATTTGCGTTCAGCAGAATGGAATTATGGGCCACAACGTTGGTTTATGTCTAATTTAAAAGTAACAAAGACAAGTAGTAAGGCTACATTTTATGATAATATAAAAGCAACATTTGCATATCAAAATTTTGAAGAAAGTAGAATAGATAGAGATTTTGAAGATATAATTAGGAATATACATGAAGAGTCTGTTAATGCTTTGTCTTTTAACTTAGATTTAGAAAAAGATCTAAGCAAAAAATCTAGTCTTTTTTATGGTTTTGAGTATGTTTTCAATAAAGTCAAATCTATTGGATATACAGAGAATATTGAAGATAACACAACAGAAAATACTGTGTCAAGATATCCAGATGGAGCCACATGGAATAGTGCAGCTATATATGCTAATTTTAAATATAAGCCAAATGAAAAGTTTGTATTACAATCTGGTTTAAGATATAATAACGTCACACAAAGTGCAGATTTTACTGCTAATAATCAATACTTAAATTTACCATTTGATCAAGCTAATATAAATGCAGATGCTTTAACAGCATCAACAGGAATTACATGGCTACCCAATGATATTTTACAGTGGAAACTTAATCTATCTACAGCATTTAGAGCACCAAATATTGATGATGTTGGTAAGGTTTTTGACTCAGAACCAGGATCTGTAGTTGTACCAAATAATAATTTAAAACCAGAGTATGCATACAATGGAGAATTAGGTTTAAAACTTAATTTTAATAAAAAGGTAGTATTTGATTTAGCAACATACTATACCTATTTAGATAATGCTTTAGTTAGAAGAGACGGAGACCTTAATGGAGAAACTGAAATTATTTATAATAACGAATTAAGTAATGTGCAGTCTATACAAAATGCATCAAAATCTTGGATATATGGTTTTGAATTTGCTGCCTTATGGAATATTAGTGACCAACTTAAGTTAACATCTAGATATAATTTTATTGGTGGTACAGAAGAAACAGACGGTATAGAAGTACCAGTAAGACACGTAGCACCAAACTTTGGCGATACACATCTAATGTGGCAATCTGATAAGTTTAAATTAGATGCTTTTGTAAATTATAATAACAAATTATCTTTTACTCAATTGGCTCCTTCAGAAACAGAGAAAGATTATATCTATGCTTTAGATGAAAACGGTAACCCGTATTCTCCATCATGGTATACTTTAAATTTTAGGACTCAATATCAATTAGCAGAAGATACAATAGTTACAGCAACGTTAGAAAACATAACAGACCAACGTTATAAAACATACTCTTCTGGTATTGCTGCACCAGGAAGAAATTTAATTGTTTCATTAACATATAGTCTATGAAAAAACCAGCATTAACAAAATTAGTTAATACTGGTTTAGGGATTAGCATTTACACGTTGCTTTTATTTTTTCATAGCTTTTTTAGTAATGGTTTGTCCATTGTTTAATGTAACTTTAGCTATGTAAAGATTTTCATTTAGATTTTTTAAATTGTAAATTTCAGAGTAATTATCACCTTTAAAAGAGTAAATTACTTTTCCTAAAGTGTCAAATATTTCAATTGTTTTAATCTTAAGATTCTGACCGACTTTAAACATTACATTGTCATTTTCTAGCTCAATAATAGAAAGGTTATTTGAAGATATATCTTCATTATCAATACCTAAACTAGCGTTGTTGAAAACAATCTCAAAACGATTGTTAAACTCACCAACATTAGAAGTAAAGTTGTAATCACTTGCAGTTAAATCGTGAATTGTAGAGGTTAAATTGTCTTTAAGATAAATAGGGTTATTAGTTAAAAAATCACCTTCCAAATTGTCAATTGAAATAGTGTAAATTGTAGCTACATTTATAGAAGTTTTAAAAGCTATAGGTATAATCTCATCTTCATTTAAACCACTAATGTTTCTTGCTTGTATAGCAAATAGATTTGGATTGTTATCTATTATAGAACCAAATTTAACCGCAGTGTTAGAAGATAAATTTTTGGCAGCATCATAATATGAGCCATCAAAATTGTTTGTAGCTAAAGTATTGTAGGCAATTAAGATTTGGTTAAATACACCATTGTCTGATGTTAAGTTTAAACGAAGCTTTTCTACATGAAAGTTGTCACTTTCGTTATTAATGTTTGAAGTAGTTGTATTTGAATATCTAAAAAATTGATCGTTATTAGATTTAACACGCATACCATTATTAAATATTACTGTTCCAGGTGTTGTCGCATAATCATCATAGTTTACAAAAAAGCCTTGTCCAGAAGCAATATGTCTAGTAGGAGTAACACCATCTCCTCCTGCAGTTTCACCAACACCATTTATGATTGCGTAATCTGACCCAGAAAAATTTAGGATTTGATTACCATTGTTATTATCTGAAGGTGGTGTATTTTGTGACCATAAATAGATGCTACCATCTAATGTGCCTTCTGTATTAGATGTTGAGTATTTATTTGCAGCAAAAAATAAATCTACATCAATAGCAGAAGGATAAGGGTTACCAATAAAATTCCAATTATTATCTGGTATTGCACTAGTACTACTATCATCATTTCTAACTACAGCAACGTTTATTAATCCATTATTAAAAGGTCCCGAAAAGATATGCGCAAAGTTATTACCAGAGCCGCCACCAATACTAAAAGATGTAGGGGACAGTGTTGCAGCGTAGCCAACACCAGGTGTCATTATCCCAGAAGCATATTGCCAATCGTCACCATTGTCATCAATATCATCTAATGTATCTGAGGCTGTATAAGCTGTTAATGTATTGTTGTTGCCGACTTCATAGAACAAATCAGAAAAATTAGCTGCGTTAAAGTAAAAACGTCTATCTGGATTTGTTGTAAAAAATGTATTCTCTATTGTTTCACCAGTAACAGGACTACTCCAATAAGTATATTCATACCAATTATTGATTATTGCTGTTTCTTTAGTTACTGAAGACGAACCAGCTCCATTGTTGACAAAGTTTTGAGTATTGTCATTCTGTAAAAAACTTCCAGCTGTTTGTAGGTTAATAAATCCACTATTATCTACATCTCTTTGAACTTCAATAAAAGTGTTATCTGCTATAAATAAGGTGTTACCAGCAGATATTGTTAAACTACAAGCACTAAAACTACCTTGAGTTGAAGTGTCGTAGTAATCATTAATTACTACACTTTTAGTTAAATCTGGTAAAATACCACTTTGCCAAGCGCCACTTGCCCAGGTTGCTGTTATTGTTCCACATGGGTTTGCAACATCACACGTGTAGCCACAACCGCCTAAATCTGCAAATCGTGTTGATGATGTTAACCAATTAGAAGTTAAACCAGCATCTGCTAAAATATTAGCAGTTGTAGTAGTTGTTGTACAATTATATTTTGCGTTAGAAATATTTCCTCCTAAATCTATAGCAGATGTACCAAGAGTTAATGTTGTTGGTAAGTCTGAGGTTGTATTATTATTTCCAGCATTATAAGTCCAACCAGTACTATCAAAACTAATACCATACATAAAAACAGGTGTAGCAGTTGCTCCTCTAAATACTAAAATTTGTTCTCCTGAAGCGTTTAATGCAAAACCACCTGTAGGATTATTAGTAATTGTACCGATTGAAGGCACAAAAATATTTCCTACAGTTTCTGTAATTGTAATTTCAGTACCACAAGGTAAATTTTGATCAGATTCCCAAACAATTACACCTTCTGACCCAGAAAAAGTTGATGTTGTATTATTCCAAGCTTTATCTGTAAATTTTGCAATTGTACCTGTTGTGGTTTCAGTTAATAAAACAAAAGTAAACTGGTCTGTATTATCTGCGTTATAACCAGTTATAATGATCTCGCCTGGTTGTAAAAAGGTTTGACTAAATGATACAGAACTATATATAAAGAATATTAGTAAAAGCGTAATCTTTTTCATTTTGAGGGTTTTTAAATGAATTAATTAAGTATAAATATATTCTCTAAAATATTTTAAAACAAAAAGCTTCAACTTTATTAGTTGAAGCTTAAGTTTTTAGCGGTAAAAAACAATTATGTTTATTTTTTGATAAACTTTTTGACTATTTTTTGATTGTTAGAAAGTTTTATCTATGTCTGCTGGAGAACCACAACTTCCTCCTCCAACTCCAGTTAATTCAATATTATTTATTCTTAAGCCTCTTGTGCCTCCAGTTTTTGTCTATCTTATTTGCACAGTTGTACTTGTAATTGGACCAAAATTGAAATTATAATCAGTATAGGTATTAGGTATGCTTGTAAGTGTCGTGCTAGCAGCAGTCCAATTGGCTCCATTGTTATCAGAAATTTCAATAGTACATTCCGGAGGTGTTCCACTACCATAAGATCTTAAATTTGATGTTAGAGTTAAGGAGCTGTATGCACATAAGTCTATGATTTCTGTAATGACTTCATCTGAAGATGCGTCAAGTAACCAATATCCTGAATTTTGTGTAATACTATTAAAAGTCCAAGTGCTTTGGCTTAAAGAAGAGCAGTCATTTGATAATATTTGCCCAAACGAAAAATTAAGGCATAGCAATGCCATTAAAGAGAGGAGAAATTTATTCATGTTGTATTTTTTGACTATTAATTTGTCTGAAATATAGGAAAATTCTTAAGGGATTAATTTCTATTTCTATGAATTACAGTGATTTATATTTATATTTAATCATTACATAATATTGTGTGCTCTTTTTTTAATATTTATTTAATTTAGTGAACTATAAATGATAGATGAATAACTCTTACACATTAGAAGAAGCCATAAAAAAACTAGAGCATTATTGTGCGTATCAAGAACGTTGCCATAAAGAAGTGACTCAAAAATTGATACAAATGCAAATGATACCTGAGGTAAGAGACCATATTGTAGTACATTTATTAGAACATAATTTTTTAAATGAAGAACGCTATGCAAAAGCTTTTGTAAGTGGTAAATTCAATATAAAAAAGTGGGGAAAACAACGCTTAAAATTAGAGTTGAAACGAAAAGATATTTCTAGTTATAATATTAGTGCAGCTTTAAAAATAATTGATGAAGTTGATTACTATAGAACGTTTAATCAATTAGCAGAAAAGAAACTAGAATCTATTAAAGAACCTAATAAGTTTAAAAAGAAGAAAAAACTAATAGATTACCTGCTTTATCGTGGTTGGGAAACACATTTAGTATATGATAAAGTAAACGAGTTAATTCCATAAAAAAAGCCTTTCAACTTAAACAGAGAAAGGCTTTTCTTTTTATAATTTTATTGGTCTATAAATTAAATACAGCTCCAATATTAGCATTAAACTGATTGTTTATTTTTTCTGCAGGTGTTAAGGCATCCGAGTTATATTTGGCAAAAGTAGTACCAAATTCTGTAAATAATCCAAAACCGTCTGAGAAGAAATAACGCATACCAAGGTGTCCGCCAAAATTCTTTAAACTTAAGCTAATCCCAGGATAAACATCAAAGTTGTCACTAATGTTAATGACATTACCTAAGTTAGCGTTAAAGCGTGCTTTTAAGTCTATTCTATCTTCAAAATCTGCGTTTAAACCATTGTTTAAATTAAGGGCATAACCACCAACAACTCCAACCGAAATGTTTTCGCCTAAGCCATAATCGTATGTAATTACAATTCCGTTTACATTATCTTGAAAGTTTGCACCTATCTGTAATTTTTGGTCGCCTTTACCTTCAAAAGTTTGAGCAGTTACTAGACTTGTAATTAAACAAGCAAGTATTAATAATCCTTTTTTCATTTTTAAGATTTAGTTAAATATTTATTTGTGTTTGTAATGGCTTGTTGGTTTTTCCAATCTATCCATTTTTGACCTTTAATTCTGCGCATAACGTTATCTATGCTTCGCATAATAAATACGTTATATATGGCTTTTCCTAAGTTTTTTGGGTTTCGTGCTATAGCGCGTAAACTCATAGAAAAACCTGGTGTTAAATAGCGCATATAGTGCCAATAACCTTCTGGCATGTATAAAACTTCTCCATGATTTAAATTACAAACCCAACCTTTTGCATTTTTTAAGGCTGGCCATTTGTTAAAATCAGGATTAGCAAAATCTATATCTTCTCTTGTAATTAAAGAGTGTGGTATTTTGTATAAGTGTTTATTCTGTTTCTGGTCAAATAAAATACACTGTTTTTTTCCTTCAAAATGAAAGTGAAAAATGTTAGCTAAATCTATGTCATAGTGCATAAACGTATAGCTATCGCGACCACCAAAAAATAACATTGGTAAGCCTTTCATTAAACGTAATCCAAAATCAGGAAACTTAAAATCCTTTTGCAATTGCGGGACTTCTTTTAAAATATTCCACAGAAAAATACGGTATTTAGTAGGCTCACGTTTAAGCAAATCTACATATTCGCTCATTTTCATTTTTGCATGTGGCTCATTAAATCCGTCTTTATAATCTACTGGTCTATCATCATAAAGAGGTACAGTTTTATCTCCAGCAATCTCTTTAATGTAATCTAAACTCCATTTAGAATGAGCAGGCCAATCTGTAATAAACTCTTCTATAACCACTGGTTTTTGTGGTTTGAAGTAGTTTTTTATAAAGTCTTCTTTGGTTATCGTTTTAACCCTTGGTATGTCTTGAAGATTTAATTTCAAAAATTAAAAATTTAGAGAACAAAGTTAATAAAACGTTACCAAATAATAACTAGGCTATAGTTATAGCTTAGTTAAAATTATATCTAAGACCAAATAAAACGTTGCTTGGAGGCATTGGTACAAAGCCAGCTTCTATATAATCGGCATTAAAAATATTACTTGCAGTTGCGGTAAGCGTAAATTGTTTTAATCTAGCTTCTAAAGATGCGTCCCATACGTTATAGCTGTCTCCTGTAGTACGTTCTGCATGTTTGTAAACGATATTTTGAGTGATGTTTTTGAATAACTGTGTGCTTAAACGCGATGTAAAATGATGTTTTAAGGTGTTTAAAGAATAACGCGATAAATCTTTATTTTGATCTAAAATGTTATCTTCCATAAAGTTATAACCAACTGCAAAAGTTTGCTTGTAATTATTTAAGCTGAAATGATATTGCGCATCAACCTCAAATCCTTTTGTGTTTACTTCTGCAATATTTGTAGCCTCAAAAAATGAAATTGAAGTATTTGGTCTTATGTAATCAATTAAGTTTTTTGCATCTCTATTATACACTGCTGCAGATACTGAAAATTTAGACGACAAATATTTAAGTCCTATTTCTTGAGAAAAAGCTTCTTCTACTTCTAAATTTTCGTTACCAAGAGTACTTGGGTCACTATAATATAAGTCTGTATATGTTGGTATTCTGTAAGTATAACCAATGTTTCCATAGACTTTTAAGTTATTATTTAAACGGTAACCAAGATCTAAACCAGGAAACGCATAAAATTTAAAATCGGAAAAATACGTTACTGCAACACCAGGTGTAATATCTAGATTTTCATCTAATAATTTAAATCTATGTTCTAAAAATAAAGTAGACATAAAACGCTGTCTGTTGCCTAAATTATTACTTCTTAAATAGACCTTAGATAAATCTACACCAAAGCCAGTAACACCTAAACTAGACTTGTAAGACGCATTGACTTCAGTTCCTATTTTATCAGAAATATGAAGATTTCTGTAGACTGTTGGATTGTTACGTATGTAAATGTATTCATCTTGATTACGCTTCCAATATACACGTGGTTTTATGGTTAGATTTTCGGTTTTAAATTGTGTTGAAAAAGCTAATAAACTATTTTGTGTTTCTTCGTATTGATCAATAGCACTTTCGCGAGCGTAAAAACCGTTAGCACCAAATTTTCGCTCTTGAAACGTAGCAATCATTTCAATCGCTTTTTTCTTCTTATTAAAAACACTTTTTACAAAATAATTGCTGTTATCGTAATCTGTGTTATAACGGTAACCTTCAGAAGTCATTTTATCTATGTGTACAATGTGTGACGAGTTTTCTAAATCTGCACCAACTGTTACTCCTGCGTTTAATTGTCCAAAACTACCTGTTTCTAATTTTGCAGATACCGTATTTTTTAAACTGTTTTTTGTTACAATATTTATAGCACCAGTAAAAGCGTTTTGCCCAAAAACACGTGCTGCTGGACCTTTAATAATCTCTATGCGTTCTATAACTTCTAACGGTAAAGCGGCATTCATGGTGTGATGTCCTGTTTGCGCATCGTCCATTTTTATACCATCAATAAGTAGTAAAGTTTGGTCAAATCCGCCACCACGAATATGTAAATCTGCTTGGCTACCAGCAGTACCACGACGTCTAATATCTACGCCTGCAAATTGTTGTAATACATCGGCAACATTATTAGCTGCGCTATTTTTTATATCTGAAGAAGAAACTACAGTGATAGTTCTTGAATTTTCTTTAAACGGTAAATCTATTCTAGTAGAAGAGATAACAACCGAGTCTAATTGTTGTTCTTTTTGTAAATCTTGCGCTTGTAAACTTGTTGTTAAAACGCTTAGCCCGATAAAAAAACGAGTCAATTTCATAATAAATTTTTTATGTGATTTTTGAAGCTGCAAAATTCGTAACTTTCCGGATTAGTAAACTAGTCCAGTTTTAAAACAATGAATAGTCCGGTTGAAGACATATTATTAACATTACTAACTTTAGATAATACATCTGTTTCGCCCAAGTACATTCAGATTGCACAGCAAGTTATTAATGCCATACAACGTGGTTATTTAACCGAAGGAACGAAGTTACCAGGAACCAGAAAGTTTGGCGAATTACTTGGTGTAAATCGCAATACAGTAGTCGCAGTTTATGACGAATTAGCATCACAAGGTTGGGTAGATATAGTTGCAAATAAAGGTACTTTTATTTTAATGCCCGAAAAGAAAACAGCAGCAATTAAAGGTGCTGCGCAAGGATTAGAAAAATTAAAGACGTATCCAGAAACAGCAGGGTTTTCATTTCAATCTTCATTTAATTTAGCATCTACAGAAGAAAATTCTGATTGTGCATATGTGCTAAACGATGGACAACCGGATTTAAGATTGCATCCAACACATCAATTTTCGCGTTGGTATAGTGCATCTATGAAACGTCCAACTTTAGTGTCTAAATGGAATCAAACCCAAGATCAATTCTATTCTATATTTAATAAACAACTGTGTAATTATTTAAATGCAACACGCGGTTTTTACATAATGCCGCATAATATTTTAAGTACACGAAGTACAGAAATGAGTTTGTATATCGTATCGCAATTACTTATTAAAAAAAACGATGTGGTATTGGTTGCGCAATTAAGTCCTTATAAATCAAATATGATTTTTCAGCAAGCTGGTGCAAATTTAATTACCATACCTGTTGATCATAACGGAATAGAAGTAGATTTTATAGAACAGCATTTTACCAAAAACAGTATTAGATGTGTTTATGTTTGTGCGCATAGGCAATACCCAACAACAGTTACATTGTCTGCCGAAAGACGTGTTAAATTACTACAACTAGCTAAAGCTTATAATTTTGCTATAATTGAAGACGATTTTGATTACGATTTTCAATTTAATGGATCGGCAATGTTGCCTATGGCAAGTGCAGATAGTGAAGGCGTTGTGATCTATCTAGGACGTTTAGGACAATCTTTTTTTCCTAGTTTTCAAATAGGATTTTTAATCGCGCCGCAAAACGTAATTAAAGAAGCTAATAATTACCTTCAGCTATTAGACAAACAAGGCGATTTAATACAAAAACAAATGTTGTCTGAGCTTATTGCAGAAGGTGAAATTAACCGATTAATCAAGAAAAATATTACGGTTTACAAACAACGCAGAGATTATTTGTCCAAATGTTTAACTATCCATTTTAAAGATATAGCTACTTGGAAAATCCCTGATGGTGGATTAGCAATATGGTTAGAATTTAATACGAGTATATCTTTATTTCAATTAGCCGAAAAAGCAAAAACTAACAATTTATTTTTACCAAAAACCATATTGTATCAAAACAAATCACTTTGTGCTATACGATTAGGTTTTGGCCACTTAAATGAAGATGAAATTGAAACCGTAGTTAAAATTTTGAAACAGTCTTTTGATGCGGTTAGACTGTGATTACTGCTAGCTGTTTTTTAAGCTGTCCTTATCTATCCATTTAAAGTCGTTAGGTATTGTTGCGTCTAATAAATCAATATTTAATTTTTCTGAAAGAATATAAGCTAACTCTAAAGCAGATTCAAAATTATTCTTTTCATAAAGTGTAAAATGCTTATTCTTGTCATACCAGAGATTTACTTTAAAAGTAAAACTTCCATCGGTTAAAGGTTGTGTAAAAATTGAAATATATTCGTAATTATTAATAGTAACCCAATTACCTATTTTAATAGGTCCAACTTCGTTAGTGGATCTAAATCTAGATTTTTCTAAATCAATATAAATTCTCTTATGCACACTAAGAACAATACCAATTAAAATAAGATATAATCCTCTTGTAAACGTTTTACCACTATAGGCAGAGTTTTTATCATCCCATTTTAAATAAAAAATGCTATATAAAATAAAAGCTAAAGCAAGAGTAAAAGCTAATGCAGCGATTATTGTTTGCCAAAAGGGTTTAACTTTTTCATCTATAACAATGTGATCATTCATTTAATATCAAATTCAGTTTTACAATCATCACATTTATACTTATCCTTAGCATAAAAGGGAAGTGTGCCAAACAAAAAGCCAACCATAAAAGAAAAAAAAGATTTAAAATCTTTAATAGTAGAAAACATAGCTACTTTACTACTGTTACAATTAGGACAGTGTATAGCGTTACCATCATCATCTACCGAATATTTATTAATGGTTTCTAAAATATGTTGCGCTCTTAAAGCGTCTTTAGCTAATACTTTTAGTTTAACGCCACCAATAGCATTGCTTACCAAAGGATCTGTATCTATGGTCAAGTGGTCGCTTAAAAACACTTCAATACCTTCAGATTCTAAACGACCTTTTATAATCTGCGCTTCTGCAGAATACTGAAATTTTGCTATGGTTTTAAAGGTTGGTGACATGTTTTATTATCTATATTAATTAGTAGATAAAAGGATTAAAGTGTTACAAGTTACTATTATTCATTTAAATTTTAACATTCTTCAATATAAAAAACTCATTATAAATTCAAACATATTATGTAATTTTACACATATGTTTGCATTAGTAGATTGTAATAATTTTTATGCCTCTTGCGAGCGCGTATTTAACCCAAACCTTAACGGTAAACCAGTTGCTATACTTAGCAATAATGATGGTTGTGTGATTTCGCGTAGTGACGAGGCTAAAGCTTTAGGTTTACCTATGGGCGCGCCAATTTTTAAATGGGAAAACTTCTGTAAAACTAATAATATACACGTACTTTCATCAAATTATCCACTGTATGGCGATATGAGTAGTCGTGTTATGTCTATTTTAAAACAGTTTACACCAGATGTTGAGGTGTATAGTATAGACGAATCCTTTTTGCAATTTAAAGGATTTGAAAATTATAATTTAGACAATTATGGGCAGCAAATAAGACAGCGTATTTTAAAATGGACAGGCATACCAACCTGTGTAGGTATAGCAACTACAAAAGGGTTAAGTAAGGTAGCTAATAAGATTGCTAGAAAATATCCTAATCAAACAAAAGGCGTTTACGTAATAGATACCGAAGATAAGCGTATAAAAGCATTAAAATGGCTAAAAATTGAAGACGTTTGGGGCATAGGAAGACAATTATCAAAACGATTAAAAGCCAAAGGATGCAAAACAGCTTTAGACTTTGCTAATTTGCCAGAAGATTGGATAAAATCAAATTTTTCTGTAGTAGAAGCACGATTACATCGCGATTTAAATGGCATACCAACATTAACTTTAGAAGAATACGATCAAGCTAAAAAAGTAATAGCCACAACACGTAGTTTTGATTATACGTATTCTGATTTAAGTTATATAAAAGAGCGTGTAGCAACCTTTGCAGTAACTTGTGCAGAAAAGTTACGTAAACAACACTCTAGCTGTCATACCATAATTGTTTTTTTAAAAAGTAATAAGCATAAAAAAGAACAAGCACAACATTCAGAAAGCAGAGCAGTGCACTTGCCTTATGCAACCAATTCATCTTTAATAATTAGTAATACAGCAGTTAATGCAGTAACTAAAATTTTTAAAAAAGGGATAGAATATAAAAAAGCAGGCGTAATGATAACAGGTTTTGTACCCACAAACAATTATCAACTCAATATTTTCGAAAAAGAAAATCCAAAGCATTTACCACTAATGCAAACAATAGATCAAATAAATTTAAAATATCACACAAATAAAATTAAATTAGCAAGTCAAGACCTAGATCGTACTTGGAAGATGCGCCAAGAACGATTATCGCCTAGGTATACAACCAATATAAACGACATTATAAAAGTTAAATAACCATTATAATTAAAAAACATAACATATAATTTGGGCGTTACCCTATCGGGTCGGGCTTTTCGCAGTCGCGCTTTGCAAGGCGCTCCAACAATGCTGCAATCCCTAACGCAACTATTTGCTAACAAAAAGACTTAACTATGATCAAGCACAAATCAGGAAGTTTAACCTTTTACATACCAGATGCAACAGCACAATCCGGAGCTCATTTTTTTGATGCAGGTATTTCGGCAGGATTTCCATCGCCAGCAGAAGATTTTAAAGAAGAACGTCTATCATTAGACGAGACGTTAGTAAAAAACAAAGAAGCTACTTTTTATGCACGTGTAAGCGGTCAGTCTATGATAGGTGCCGGATTAGACGATAATGATTTGTTAGTTATAGACCGTAGTTTAGAGCCAGCAAACAATAAAATAGCAGTTTGTTTTTTAGATGGCGAGTTTACAGTAAAACGTCTACGGGTAGAAAAAGAAGAAGTTTGGTTACAACCAGAAAACCCAAATTATCCTATCATTAAGATCACAGAAGACAATAATTTTTTAATTTGGGGTATTGTTACCAACGTTATTAAAAAGGTATAAAACAAAAAACGCGAAGCATTTGCTTCGCGTTTTTTAATTGTAAAAGTAATGTTTTATTAATCTGCTAAAACAATTACTTTGTTATCTTTCATTTCGATTGTACCAGAACTTATTTTTAGTAAAGTAGTGTTTTTATCGCCTTTAGTAAAGCGATCTTCTACAGTTTCATCTAACTCTATATTACCAGTAATTTTAACAGTACCTTCTTTTAATATAGAGACAATAGGAGCGTGATTGTTTAACATCTCAAAGTCTCCGTTTAAACCAGGTACGGTAACACTAGTTACTTCTCCGCTAAATAAAGTAGCTTCTGGTGATACAATTTCTAAATACATATTTTTTTAGTTTGCAGTTTGCAGTCTGCAGTTTGCAGTCGCACTGAGGACTGAATACTGAATACTGCCAACTGATTTTACGCTTCAGCTAACATTTTTTCTCCAGCTTCTATAGCTTCTTCAATTGTTCCTTTAAGGTTAAACGCTGCTTCTGGTAAGTGGTCTAATTCACCATCCATAATCATGTTAAATCCTTTAATAGTATCTTTAATGTCTACTAATACTCCAGGAATACCAGTAAATTGCTCTGCTACGTGGAAAGGTTGAGATAAGAAACGTTGTACACGACGTGCTCTACCTACAGCCATTTTGTCTTCTTCAGATAATTCTTCCATACCAAGGATAGCAATAATGTCTTGTAATTCTTTATAACGTTGTAATAACTCTTTAACTCTTTGTGCACAAGCGTAGTGATCGTTTCCTAAGATATCTGCAGTTAAAATTCTTGAAGTAGAATCTAATGGATCTACCGCAGGATAAATACCTAACTCGGCAATTTTACGAGATAATACTGTAGTTGCATCTAAGTGAGCAAACGTAGTTGCTGGTGCTGGATCCGTTAAATCATCCGCAGGTACGTAAACCGCTTGTACAGATGTAATAGATCCTTTTTTAGTAGACGTAATACGCTCTTGCATTGCACCCATTTCTGTTGCTAATGTTGGTTGGTAACCTACCGCAGAAGGCATACGTCCTAAAAGTGCAGATACCTCAGATCCTGCTTGTGTAAAACGGAAGATGTTATCTACGAAGAAAAGTACGTCTTTTCCTTGTCCATCTCCAGCGCCATCACGGAAGTATTCTGCTATTGTTAAACCAGATAAGGCAACACGCGCACGTGCTCCTGGTGGTTCGTTCATTTGTCCAAAAACGAAAGTTGCTTTAGAGTCTTTCATAGCTGCTTTATCAACTTTTTGAAGATCCCATCCGCCTTCTTCCATAGAGTGCATAAAGTCGTCACCATACTTAATAATTCCCGACTCTAACATCTCTCTTAAAAGGTCATTTCCTTCACGAGTTCTTTCTCCAACTCCAGCAAATACTGAAAGTCCACCGTGACCCTTTGCAATGTTATTAATTAACTCCTGGATTAATACTGTTTTACCTACTCCGGCACCACCAAATAATCCAATCTTACCTCCTTTTGCGTAAGGCTCGATTAAGTCAATTACTTTAATACCTGTAAATAAAACTTCAGTAGAAGTAGATAAGTCTTCAAATTTTGGTGCTTGACGGTGAATTGGTAAACCAGCTTCTCCTGCTTTAGGTAAGTCTCCTAAACCATCAATAGCATCTCCAATCACGTTAAATAAACGTCCGTAAACATCACCACCAATTGGCATTTGGATAGGAGCGCCAGTTGCAACAACTTCTGTTCCTCTACTTAAACCATCTGATGAGTCCATAGCGATAGTACGTACAGTATCTTCACCAATGTGAGATTGTACTTCTAGTACTAACTTAGAGCCGTCAGCCTTATTAATTTCTAATGAATCGTAAATTTTTGGTAGTTCAGTACCGGCTCCGAATTCTACATCGATAACTGGACCAACTATTTGTGCAACTTTACCTGTAACTTTTGACATTACTTATCTGTTTAATATTATGGTATTTAATTGAATGAAAACTATTTCTGTTTTCGCGTGCAAAGATAGGTGTTTTTATTTAAAATAAAAGGTCTTTTTTCTTATTTTGAATATAAAAAAACACCTTCTGTATGAAGGTGTTTTATAAATTTAAATTTTGCTGTTAATTTAGTTTAATCCAGCAGAATATGTTGTATTGTAGTTACCTATATTTACTAGGTTTCCTGAAGCTTCAAAGTTAGAGCCATATGTAGCATCTATAGCTTTTAAGAATTCGTTTGCAATTAAAGCGTAACCTCTAGAGTTTGGATGAACACCATCTAAAGAAAATGCTCCACCAGTAACTAAACTTGCTGTTAATAAATAATCTCCAGAAGAAATACCACCATTGGCTAATTGATTTAATAACGTATTTGCGTCAACAAATGCTAAACCTGCGTTATTAGCTGCACTTTCTATTATAGAATTAAATGCAGCAGTAGCAGATGCTATTTCTGATTGTTCTGATGGAATTAAAACCCATTTGTCATCTAAAGGTTTAGTTATTCCTTCTGCAGAGAACTGTCCAGCTAGTGCTGGCGGTAATCCTTGAGCCACTAAACCTGCAGCATAATCAGAATTTACAGTACCAATTACTCTACTACTTGGTAAAACAAATAAATCTGCAGCTGTTGCTTGTCTTGTTTGACCATAAGTATTTCCTAAAAGGTTTGCTACTAAAGGAGCTGCTTGAGCAGGAAGCCCAAATTGTGCGATAAAAGCAGGAAATGTTGGACTAGCCATAAGCGCTCCAGTTATTTGAGCAGAAATATCTGTTAAGCTTTCGTCTTTAATAACTACAGGGCTATTCTCTGATTGAGAAAAAACTATAGCTCTTTCTGGTTGTCCTAAAGCATCATATATTTGATTGATTGCTCCAAAAATCGTGTTTAAAGTTGGTATTTGTGGACCAAAATCAGGATTATCAGGACTTAAAGGGTTGTAAGGTACAGTTGTAAAATGGGGTATTGATGTAACATCTGGGATGTTTGCAATTACTCCTTGAGAGCCTCCAGAAGTAAGCGTTGTTACTAAAGTATTATATGCAAAATCAAATGTTGCTTGATCAGTAATAGGATCATAATTTTCTGCCATAGTATCACTTTCTCCTCCAGACAATGCATAACCTAAAACATCATTGTTTCCTATCCATAAAGAAAAGAACGTTGGTGTTTGTGCCATAGCATCTGCTATAACAGATGTTGTTGGTGAACTAGCCATTCTTACAAAATAAGGATTTGCAGTCGCAGGCGTTGCAAATAAACCGTTTAAATCACCATAACCTGGAGCTAATAAATGAAAACTTTTAGCTCCTGGAACACCCATATTGTTAAATGGTCCAGTTGGATTATTCAAAACAATATCTGTTGTAGTTTGAGCCATAGGGTTTAAGTTTGTAATAGAAGTTGGACCACTACCATCAAAAACCAATCTTGGACCAAAACCAGGAAGTTGACTACCGTTAATTAATAACCCACCAGTATTATCATTTGTTAGTGGTTGGTTAAAGTTACCGCCACCAACTAAAGAAAATTGACCTGATAGTATATTAGGCATGGAGTTTTCTTGAGATATTCTGTATAAAGCTCCATCTGCAAAACCAGCAGTAAGTGAGTTACCTAAAGAAACGTATGTTGAAAAATTTGCATCTCCAGCTGTTAATTCTGGAAGCGGTCCAGATATATCATCTGAGCTACTATCGTCATCACTACAAGCTGTAAAGCCTAAAGCTGCAGCAAGTATCCATATATATTTTAATTTGTTCATTTTCATAAATTTTATAGGTTATTAATAGTCCAAGATACGTAGTATTGAGATCCAATAAATCCAGTACCAAATGCTGTAAAGTACTCATCACCTAACAGGTTTGTTGCTCCAGCCTTAAATGTAGATTTTAAACTTGGAACTCTGTAGTTGATTTGTGCATCAATTGTGTGGTATGCAGGTACTTCTCCATCACCAAAAGACGCTTCCCAGAAGTAAGCATCACTCCATCTCCAAGCAACGTTAAATCCAAAGTTTTTAAATAACTCTGTATTACCAAATGTTGCTTTTACTTTATGTTCTGGAGTATTGAAGTTTGTTCTAAAATCTGGATTATTTTCTTGATCAAAATCTAATTTTGCGTATGTATAGTTAAATCCTAAGTCAAAATCATTTAAGACTTTAGTTGTTACACCTAATGCAGTTCCGTAAGAATTTACGTTAGCATCAGAGTTAGTGTATGTTTGATAAGCTTGGTAATCTCCATTTTGAATAGCTAATAAAGATAAAGAGTTATCTCCAACTGTTCCGTAGAAAGGAGCGATTACAGTTTCATTAGCTAAGAAATCTTTGTAAGAGTTATAGTATGCACTAACGTCTACTATAAACTTATCTAATTTACCTCTGTATCCAACTTCAAAAGAAGTTACTTGTTCTGGTTGAGCAAAGTTAGAATTTGCTACTCTTAAATCTGCAGGATTTGTTGATTCTGCAAAATCTTGTACAGAGTTAGCTAAGTATGAGTTTGTATAAGCACTTTGTCCAGAGAAGTCTATAGTTGCAGAGTTTGTAAAGGCTTGACCTGCAGGACTTACATTGTAAGTGTCTACATATCTTTCTGGGTTATCTAAAGCACCACCAACTAATACAGCTCTTCCTACATCTAAACCAATGTATAAGTCTTGAGTAGTAGGGTTTCTAAATCCTGTTTGAACTGAAGCACGGAAGTTATGATCTTTATTAACTGTAAATCCTAAAGATAATCTAGGAGAAAAGAAACCGTCAAATAATTCTGATTTATCATAACGAACAGAACCTGTTGCTTTTAATTCTACATTTTCGCTTAAGTCAAAGTTTTTTTGGATTTGAGTATAAAAACCAACTTCAGAATAATCAATAGGACCATCATTATCTGTATAAATAGTTCCAAAAGAGTTTAAATTATACTTTCTATAAGATCCACCTATTTGAATTTCAGCAAAATCAATCATGTCACTAAAGTTATAATTAGCATCTGCATGATAGATTTTTGAATTATCTTGAAATTTAGATCCAGTACTTAAATCAGGATCTTTTATAACTTTGTTAAATGCGTTTTGAAATTCTGGTGTTCCTGGTAAATATCTTCCTGTATCTGCAGCAGCTCTTGCAGCGTCATGCTTTTGTTGTTCTGATAGGCCTAAAGGATTACCACTTAACTCTATACCTGCAAAGGTTGCAATGTAATCTCCAAACCAATCTTGGTCACTCTTCCATGATCTATTAATGTTGATTCCTGTAAAAACCATATCGTAAGAATCTCCAGCTTTATCTTCTGTTACATAACCTCTTACAAAGAAGTTTTTATCTCTAATTTCTAATTTATGTTGTTGTAAAAAGAAATTATTGATATTGTATCTATTTGCACCTTGATAAATAGTGTTACCAGAACCAACTTTTCCTACATAAGCAATTTCAAAATCACTATCAGTAAATGGTCTAAAATATAATCCCCAATCTGCTTTTATACTTTCAGCATTATAGTTAGTTAGATCTCTTTCGTTATAACCAGTTCTACTTACTGTTACATCGGGAATAATACCTAAACCTGAAGCAGATCTAATGTTTGTAGATACCTCGTCTCCATAAACGTTAATACCATCATAGTCATAGTCTGATCTTGTTAAGCCTCTATTTAATTTATCTTTTTCGTTAGTTGCAGCCCAATCAGTTCCTTTTAAGTAACCAAAGTTAACTTTTACAGCAAATTTATCTGAGAATTTATGAGCCATTCTAATACCTAAATCTGTTAAAGGATTGTCTCCAGCAGCTTCTTGAGATGTTATACCTCTTTTAATATAACCACTAATTCCTTCATGGTCAAAAGGGTTTTTACTTCTCATGAATAAGATTCCGTTAAAGGCATTTGCACCGTAAAGAGCAGAAGATGCACCAGGTAAAAGCTCTACACTTAGTACATCAGTTTCTGTCATACCTAATAAATTACCTAACGGGAAGTTTAACGCAGGAGCTGAGTTATCCATACCATCTACTAACTGCATAAATCTAGTGTTAGCAAATGTTGCAAAACCACGTGTGTTAATAGATTTGAATGTTAAACTATTTGTATTAATGTCTACACCCTTAAGGTTTTCTAATCCATCATAAAAATCTACAGAAGCAGTGTTTTTAATTTCTTTTAAACCGAATCTCTCTACCGTTACAGGAGATTCAAAAATACGTTCTGGTGTACGAGACGCAGAAATAACAACTTCATCTAAAGATGTTCCTTCTGTTAACACGATGTCTACTTTTTGATTGTTTGAGGTAATTTCGGTTGTTTGACTTGTAAAACCAACACTACTTACTTGTATACTAAAAGGAGGTGTTTGGTTTGTGTTTAAAGTAAAATTTCCGTCAAAGTCTGTTACTGTTCCTTCTGAAGTTCCGAGGATAATAACATTAGCACTAGGTATAGGTTGTTTACTTACATCATCTACAACTGTACCTGTTATTGTTGTTTGCGCAAAAGTAATGGCGCAAAAGAACAACATTGCAATTTTAAGGGTTGTCTTCATTTTTTAGATTTAGTTTAATTATTGTAGCAATATACGTTTTTTAACTAAATCTTAAAAAAAAGTGAAAGAAAATTATGCGTGCATAATAAGTTTTTGTGAAAAAAAATAGCTTCAAAATCTATTATTCGTAAAAATCACTAGGGATTATTGAATATTTTAAGATTTTGAAGCTAGTGTTAACAATTCAGTTTTTATTCTACAGTAACTGATTTTGCTAAGTTTCTTGGTTGATCAACATTTTTACCTAACATCACAGCAATATGATATGATAAAAGTTGTAATGGTATTGTTGTTAATAAAGGAGTTAAAGATTCGATAGTTTCTGGAACTTCAATAACGTGATCTGCTAATTGCTTAACATCTTCGTCTCCTTTAGTTACAATTCCTATTATTTTACCTGACCTTGATTTTATTTCTTGGATATTGCTTACTACTTTTTCGTAATGCCCTTTTTTTGTTGCAATTACAAATACTGGCATTTGATCATCAATCAATGCAATTGGTCCGTGTTTCATTTCTGCAGCAGGATAACCTTCTGCATGGATATAAGAAATTTCTTTTAGTTTTAAAGCGCCTTCTAAAGCTACTGGAAAATTAAATCCTCTACCTAAGTATAAACAGTTTTTTGCGTCTTTATAGGTTTCTGCTACCATTTTTATATGGTCGTCAGATTTTAAAGCTTCAGCTACTTTATTAGGTATTAATTCTAATTCTACTAAATGTTTTTGAAATTCAGAATTAGATAAATTTCCATTAGATTTAGCTAATTTTAAAGCTATAAGCGTTAGTACTGTAATTTGAGTTGTAAATGCTTTTGTTGAAGCAACACCAATTTCTGGTCCTGCATGAGTATAAGCACCTGCGTGTGTTTCTCTAGCTATAGAAGAGCCAACAACATTACAGACACCAAACACAAAAGCTCCTTTTTGTTTAGCTAATTTAATAGCAGCAAGTGTATCTGCAGTTTCACCAGATTGAGAAATTGCTATTACAACATCTTTTTCTGAAATTACTGGATTACGGTATCTAAATTCAGAAGCATATTCTACTTCAACAGGTATTCTTGCTAGGTCTTCAAATATATATTCTGCAACTAAACCAGCGTGCCAAGACGTACCACATGCGACGATAATAATTCTATTAGCGTTTAAGAATTTTTCTAGATTATCATCAATACCAGCCATTTTTATAATGCTATCATTGACTCTTAATCTTCCTCTGTAGGTGTCTTTTATAGCGTTTGGTTGTTCATGAATTTCTTTAAGCATGAAATGTTCATAACCACCTTTTTCTATTTGTTCTAAATTTATTTTTAATTCTTGAATGTAAGGATCTACTAAAGAATCGTTTTTGATTTTTCTTATTTTAACTCCTTTTTTAAGTCTTACAATAGCCATTTCTTCATCTTCTAAATAAATAGCTTTTTTAGTATATTCTAAAAAAGGTGATGCGTCACTTGCTATAAAAAACTCTTCTTCTCCAACACCTATAGCTAATGGGCTTCCTAATTTAGCTACGACTATTTCGTCTGGTTTATTTTTGTCAAAAACAGCAATAGCGTAAGCTCCTACAACTTGGTTTAGAGCAATTTGTACTGCTTTTCCTAATTTAACTTTTTCGTTTTTCTTAACGTCTTCAATTAGGTTTATTAAAACTTCGGTATCTGTATCTGATTTGAAAGTGTAGCCACGTTTGATTAACTCTTTTTTTATAGACTCATAGTTTTCAATAATTCCATTATGGATTATTACTAAATCACCAGAGTTAGAATAATGTGGATGAGAATTTACATCGTTTGGTACACCATGAGTAGCCCAACGTGTATGACCTATTCCTACAGAACCATCTTTTGAGATTTCTGTTTTTACTTTTTCTTCTAAATCAGCAACTTTACCTTTTGTTTTTGATAACTTTAGTTCTGATCCATCGTAAAGAGCTATACCGGCACTATCGTAACCTCTATATTCTAGTCTTTTTAAGCCTTCCATTACTATAGGATAAGCTTCTTTTTTTCCTATGTAGCCTACAATTCCACACATAATTTTTAGTTTTCGGTTTCTGTGTAATAAATTTCAAAAGTTGCTCTGTTTTCTTCAGGAACAGATTCTTTGCTACCATAAAGTACAGTGCCTTTAGGAGAAATAGTTGAACTTGAAGGAACAAAATTTATCATATCTTCTTCAGTTGTGTTTATTATTCTTGAAGTGGATATGTTGTTTACGTTAGTTGAAACAAATATTCCTAAATCTAAATTTGTCGAGTCGCTTATAAGAATATTTTTAACATGCTCTGTTAATCTAAACTTGTATCTAATACCGTTTTCATCTTCGTCTCTTTCTAAACGTGGCGCATAAATAATTTTTGAGTTTATTGGGTTTAAAAAGTTGCTTGAAGCATCAAAATAATAGTCTACAATAGGGACATTATTTTTTAAATCATAAAGCATTATTCTTTCAGACTCAACATCATTAGAGCTGCTTTGGTTATTAACAAGATCTTGATTTACGTAAAAAATTAAGTCTGCCTCATTAATTAGCCATTTTTCATTTTTTTCTTTAAAATATTCTAAAGCAGGAACATCACTTCCAGATTCATCTTGAACTGTGCCTTCAAATAATTTAATGACAGAAAAGTTTCCGTTCATTCCTTTTAAATATAAATTGTCATCACCTAAAGTAGCGTCACCATCTGTAGGCGTAGTGTATAAATTATTAAAGTTGTTAGCTTTAATTCCTGTAAAGTCTAAAGTGTATTGTCCTGTTAATAATTCTTCTTGGTCAACATCATCTTCATCGTAATAGGTATATTCTAAAGTTATATTAGCATTGGCATCATTTAAATTAAGCATAGCCATACTACCGTCTCCAGTATTGTCTTCTACTTTAAAAATTAGTCCTCTAAAGTAGTTGTAAAAACTACTGTTGTTTGAAAGTTCTTCGCTGTCTTGATAAGGAAAAAATAAATTTTCCCAATCACTTAGATTAATGATGTTTGCGTTGCTATCATTAAAAAGATCTACATAAATTCCAGGAGCTAAAACTTCTGTTTCATCATCTTCATTAGTAACACTGTGAGTAGAATTACTAATTGAAAAATCGTTGTTTTCGTAAAGTAACTCTAGTGTTTGAGAGTTTACATCTATAGTTTCAAATATGTTTGAGTAATAAAGCTGTTGGTCTTCAAAATCTGAAGTAGGATCTAAGTCTCTTAACAGGTAATTGCTTCTGTAAATAGAAAGTTTAAATGTTGCGGATTGATTACCAAAAACAGAATCTAGTGTGTATGTAGAAACTCCATCATCATCTGTGCTTTCTATTTCTGAATAATATGGTATGTAAAGTTTTACAGATTGAAGTGTTGGATTTACACCAAAATCTGGAGATAAGTTTGTTGGTAATACTTGAGTTATAATACTTGCTTCTGTAGCTCCGTAAGGTTGCATATCGTCATGATATACACCTAAAAGATTGTTTGGTAATCCATTTGTTTGAATTGGATTACTTTTTTTAGTATAAGAAACAAAAGGGAAAACTTTGCGATTGGTTTCAAAGTTTTGTACGCCTCTTACATCGCTATCTACATTTAAGTAATCTCTGTCGCAACCTACAGTGACTAAAGCGATTAAACCTAAAATAGCTAATGGTTGAAAGGCTTTACTTATATACTTTTTCATTAATTTTTATGCTTTTATTAGCTTAAAACGTCATTATTGTAAAAATTAGTGTAAGCTTCACTAAATTCATCTTTCGGTTGGTAATCTAAGACAGGTTTTTTAGAATCTTTTAAATGTTTTGTTAAATCTTCAGGAATATCTTCAGAACCAACTATTAAAGCGTCAGATTGGTCTATTGCAACCTTCATTAGGCTTGAGTATGTAGGATTTTCTAAAACCTTAATCTGGTCTTCTTCTATACCATCAAATTTTATTTTATTAATTAGATCTTTATTTAACGTCTCGTCAAAGCTTTGGCTGTAAACAGATGTTACAATTTTACTTTGATTAAACAAAGGTTCATCTTTATAAAACTGTTTTAAGTATAATGGTAATAAAGATGCTAGCCAACCATGTACATGAATGATATCTGGTGACCAATTTAATTTTTTTACAGTTTCAATTACTCCTTTTGCAAAGAAAATAGCGCGTTCGTCATTATCTTCAAAAAGGTTACCGTTTTCATCTGTAAATGTTGCTTTTCTTTTAAAGTATTCGTCATTATCGATAAAATATACCTGAATTCTTTCTTTAGGTATAGATGCAACTTTAATAATTAAAGGCATATCTAAATCGTTAATAACTAGGTTTATTCCAGATAAGCGTATTACTTCATGTAATTGGTGTCTTCTTTCATTTATATTGCCATATCTAGGCATAAAAATTCTTATTTGCCCTCCTTGTTGATTCACCATTCTAGGTGTTTCAAACGACATTGACGAAATTTCAGTTTCTGGTAAATAAGGCACCACTTCAGATGATACATATAATATCCTCTTATCTTTCATAAATTACTAGCTTTTTAGAATTAAAATTAAAAAACACGCAAAAGTACAAAATTTTATGCAGATTGCCACTAAAAGATTAAGTTTGCATGCGTTAATTAAATAATAAACAATGATTGTTTTTAGAAAAAAAGACGAACTTAATGCTAAGATTTCTTCTTTAAAGGAAGAAAATACGACCGTTGGATTTGTACCAACTATGGGTGCATTACATCAAGGTCATTTAAGTTTAGTTGAAGAGGCTTTAGCTAATAATAATCTGGTTATAGTTAGTGTTTTTGTAAATCCAACACAGTTTGATAACTCTGAAGATTTAAAAAAATATCCACGAAATTTACAACAAGACGTTGACTTGTTAAATACTTTATCTGATAAAATTATTGTTTATGCACCAACGGTAGAGGATATTTATGAAGGTGAAACTAAATCTCAAAAATTTAATTTTGATGGATTAGAACATCAAATGGAAGGTAAATTTAGAGACGGTCATTTTGATGGCGTAGGAACAATTGTAAAACTTTTGTTTGATATAGTAAAGCCTAATAATGCTTATTTTGGAGAAAAAGACTTTCAGCAATTAGCAATTATAAAAAAGCTAGTTTCAAAATATAATATACCTGTTAATATTGTAGGTTGTAAAATTAAACGAGACGCTAATGGTTTAGCGTTAAGTTCTCGTAACACAAGATTAAAACCAGAGCATAAGGTAGTAGCGCCTTTTATTTATAAGACATTAAAAGCTGCCAAAGAAAAGTTTGGCACAAAAAGTGCTAATAAAGTTATAGAATGGGTTGAAAATCAGTTTGCTAATCACGAATTGTTAGAGTTGGAATATTTTACCATAGCAGACGAAGCAACCCTAAAAACAGCAAAACGTAAATCTAAAAACAAGCAATACAGAGCTTTTATTGCAGTATATGCAGGAAAAATTCGGCTAATTGACAATATAGCTTTAAATTAATTATCTTTGTCCCATGCAAATTCAAGTAGTAAAATCAAAAATTCATCGTGTAAAAGTAACAGGTGCAGACCTAAATTATATTGGAAGTATAACCATTGATGAAGATTTAATGGATGCAGCCAATATTATTCAAGGCGAAAAAGTGCAGATTGTAAATAATAATAATGGCGCACGATTAGAGACCTATGCAATACCAGGTCCACGTAATTCTGGTGAAATAACCTTAAACGGAGCAGCAGCAAGATTAGTATCTCCAGGAGATGTGTTAATTTTAATCACTTATGCTTTTATGGATATAGAAGAAGCTAAGGTGTTTAAACCATCATTAGTATTTCCTGATGAAGCAACAAATCTTCTAAAATAGATGTCTAAAAGACCGATAATACAAGTTTTAAAAATAGTGCTCCCAATTTTATTGGGAGTTTTTTTAATCTGGTATTCTTTATCTAAAATATCAATCTCTGGCTTATTAGAATATTTTAAAAATGCCAATTATCTTTATATCTTTTTAGGTGTTATTTTTGGTTTATTAAGTCATTTATCAAGAGCTTACCGTTGGTTGTTTATGTTAGAGCCAATGGGTTATAAAGTAAAAATGGGTAATAGTATAATGGCAGTTTTTGCTGCTTATTTAATAAATTACACTATACCACGAGCAGGCGAAGTGGCAAGAGCAACCGTCTTAACAAATTACGAAGGTGTGCCTTTTCAAAAAGGTTTTGGGACTATTGTTGCAGAGCGTGTTGCAGACTTTATAGTCATGCTATTAATAATAGGATTTACGCTAATACTTCAATTTGAATTCATCTTTAATTTTTTTGCAGAAAAATTCAATCCAATCAAGCTTATAATTGCCTTTTCAATTTTATTGATTTTAGGATTTCTTTCAATAATTTATATCAAAAAGAGTAGTTCAAAAATAGCTATCAAAATTAAAAATTTTGCCAATGGTTTAATAGAAGGTGCATTAAGTGTCTTTAAAATGAAAAAAAAGTGGGCATTTATCTTCCATACATTTTTTATCTGGGCAATGTATATTTCAATGTTTTATATAACAACATTTGCTATAAAGGATTTAGGGAGTGTTTCTATTGGAGCTGTTTTAATAGGGTTTATTTTAGCTACTTTTAGTATAGCAGCAACAAACGGTGGTATTGGATCATACCCAGAAGCAATTGTAATAGCTTTTACATTATTTGGTTTACCTGAAGATCCAAGTCGTGCGTTTGGATGGATTATGTGGACATCCCAAACCCTATTAATATTTGTTTTAGGAGGACTATCTTTATTGTATCTTCCTTTTTTTAACCGAAACAAATAATTTGTACATTGCACTAAACTTAATCTATTAACCTTATGAAACGTTTTTTATTACTCCTAATAACGTTAGTTTTAAGCAATACGCTAACATCCCAAACCATTTATAAAGAAATAAACTCTGAAAAGTTAGGCGAATCTCGTCAACTAAAAATTCAAGTACCACGTAACTACGATACTTCAGATAAAAAATATCCTGTAGTTGTTGTTTTTGACGGCGATTATTTATTTGAAATCGTAGCAGGAAATGTAGATTATGCAGCCTATTGGGAAGATATGCCAGAAGCAATCGTAGTAGGAATAAATCAATATCAAAAACGTGAAGCAGATTGTTATTATAGCGAGCAAAACTCGTTACCAATAGAGACTGGAGCAGCTTTTTTTGAGTTTGTAAGTATGGAGCTTATCCCATTTATAGATAAAAATTTCCGTACAGAAAATTTTAAAGTTGCGGTTGGACATGGGCAAACAGCAAACTTTATTAATTACTATTTATTAAAAGGTGTTCCTTTATTTCAAGCGTATATTAGTTTAAGTCCAAGTTTGGCACCAGATATGAAAACATATCTAACAGAGAAAATGCCAAAATTAGAACAAAAAATATTCTATTATTTAGCAGCAGCAAACAATGATAAAGGTGATATTAAAGAAGAAACCGAAGCTTTAGCAAAAAGTATTTCTTCTGTAGAAAATGATAATCTTTTAGATCATTCTGAAGTTTTTACAGACGCGACACATTATTCTTTACCAGCGCAGGCTATCCCAAAAGCTTTACAAAAAATATTCTTAGTATTTCAACCAATAAGTTTAAAAGAATACAAAGAAACTGTTCTTAATCTTGAAGGAAATCCGGTAGATTATTTAAAAGAAAAGTATGAAACTATAGAAACGCTTTTCGGTATAAAAAAACCAATTTTAATTAACGATTTTAAAGCAATCGAAGCTGC
This sequence comes from Mesoflavibacter sp. CH_XMU1422-2, assembly GCF_037029245.1. Lineage (NCBI taxonomy): Bacteria > Pseudomonadati > Bacteroidota > Flavobacteriia > Flavobacteriales > Flavobacteriaceae > Mesoflavibacter > Mesoflavibacter sp. CH_XMU1422-2. The sequence continues at coordinate 104,361 of NZ_JAYMEE010000056.1, forward strand.
AATTAAGAAAAAAGAAAAGTACAATTACTTTGAAGATTTAGGTAATTTAGCTCGTAAAGAATACCCAGACACCTTACTTGGACATTATTATTTAGGACGTTTTTACGAAGAAACAGGTAAGTCTAAAAAAGCAATGAAAACATATCAGTCAGCTTACGTATTACAAGAAATTGGAGGTATTACAAAAGATTTAGTTTTAGAGTTAGCAGAACAAATTAAAGCAGACTTTGGGTATTAATGGCTAAAGTAAAAACAACGTTTTTTTGTCAAAATTGTGGCACGCAATTTTCTAAGTGGCAAGGTCAATGTACATCTTGTAAAGAGTGGAATACCATTGTAGAAGAAGTGGTGCAAAAGCCTGAAAAAAATGATTGGAAAACATCAACTTCCAACACTTCAAAAAGAGTTTCAAAGCCTTTAAAACTAAAAGAAATTGATTCGTCTCAAGATGTAAGATTAGATACTAATGATGCCGAATTTAACCGTGTTTTAGGAGGCGGAATTGTACCAGGATCTTTAACACTTTTAGGAGGCGAACCTGGTATTGGTAAGAGTACATTGCTGCTTCAAGTGTCCTTAAAATTACCTTACAAAACGTTGTATATTTCAGGTGAAGAAAGCCAGAAACAAATAAAAATGAGAGCAGAACGTATTAATCCAAAAAACGAAACCTGCTACATTTTAACCGAAACCAAAACTCAAAATATCTTTAAGCAAATTGAAGCAATTGAGCCTGACATTGTCATTGTAGATTCCATTCAAACACTGCATAGTGATTATATTGAAAGTTCAAGCGGAAGCATTTCACAAATTAAAGAATGTACTACAGAGCTAATCAGGTTTGCTAAAGAGACTAATACACCGGTAATTCTTATCGGGCATATTACAAAAGATGGTCACATTGCAGGACCAAAAATATTAGAACATATGGTAGATACTGTACTTCAGTTTGAAGGCGATCGTAACCATGTATTCAGGATTTTAAGAGCAAACAAAAACCGTTTTGGATCAACAAACGAGCTTGGTATTTATGAGATGCAAGGATCTGGTTTAAGAGAAGTCTCTAACCCAAGCGAAATTTTAATTTCTCAAAAAGACGAAGCTTTATCAGGTAATGCAGTTGCTGCAACTTTAGAAGGTATGCGTCCTTTAATGATAGAAGTACAAGCGCTAGTTAGTACAGCTGTGTATGGTACGCCACAACGAAGTGCTACAGGTTTTAATGCCAAACGTTTAAATATGTTATTGGCAGTTTTAGAAAAGCGTGCAGGATTTAGATTAGGCGCTAAAGATGTTTTTTTAAATATAACTGGAGGCATTAATGTTGATGATCCAGCAATAGATTTAGCAGTAGTAGCTGCCATTTTATCTTCTAATGAAGACGAGCCACTTCAAACCGATTTTTGTTTTGCTGCAGAAGTTGGCCTGTCTGGAGAAATTAGACCAGTACAACGCGTAGAGCAACGTATTCTCGAAGCTGAAAAGCTAGGTTTTTCAACCATTTTTGTGTCTAAATACAATAAGATTACTATTAAACCTAAAGGAATAAAAATTCAATTGGTTTCAAAAATTGAAGATATTGTAGATTTTTTAAGTTAGAATTAATTCAGTCCAAAACTCACTATAAAAATTCTTTGATTTCATTAGCTTTTCGTGATTCCCAAAGTCAGTTATAATTCCATTTTCTAAAACATAAATACGGTTAGCAATTTTAGGCAAGGAATGAAGTCTATGAGAAATAAAAATAATGGTTAATTCAGATTTTAGTTTGTTTAATAACTCCAAAACAAACTGTTCTGTTTTTCTGTCCATCGCAGAAGTGAATTCGTCCAATAATAAAATTTTTGGTTTTTTATATAAAGCTCTCATAAGAGCAATCACTTGTTTTTGTCCGCCTGATAGGTTAATACCTTCTTCGCCAAGTATTGTGGCATAGCTTTGTGGTAGGGTATTGATGAAATCTTCAAAGCCATAATCTTGACAAAACTTGACTATATTTTCGGGTGTGTCTTTTTGACCTAAAAGAATGTTTGTAATGACATTACCGCCAAATACTGTTACATCTTGTGGCACAACGCCTAAAATAGTTCGCCAGTTTTCTGTATTTAATTCTGTTAGATTATGTTGGTTATTAAGTGTAATTGTTCCATTTTCAAAAGGGTAGAATTTTTGAAGAATTTGCCCTAATGTACTTTTGCCGCTTCCGCTTTCGCCAACTAAGGCAATACACTCATTTTTATTAATGTCGATATTTATGTCTTTTAATAATTGACTTCTACCTGCAAAGCGAAAAGAAAGATTTTTAACTTCAAGAGAATTGAAGTCTAGAATTTCTGTATTCCCTTTTTGCTCTTTATCCATTGATGCAAATTCATACATACGGTTAAAAGCTACTTTGGCTTCGTTAATAGGAATGGTTATTAACGCTAAACTTGCAACAGATGGTAATAAACTACCTGCTACACCTAGAATTGCCATCAGTTCTCCCAATTGCATAGTTTCATCATAGACTTGAATAGAGGTATAAACCAAAATTCCCATTAAAAATAACACACTAAACACACCTGAAAAAACCGATAAGCGTACATTTATTTTACCAAGATTAAAGGCTTTTTCTTGAAAATTACCATAAATAAGTTGGTTAATTTTTTGAAAAATAATTTGCCTGTTATTATTTTTTATGGTAGCTATACCTTGCATTGAAGTAATATAATTGCTCTCACTAAAAGCATAGCTTTGCATTACTTCTTTTTGTGCATTGATAATACGTTTGTTAAAACTGTAAATAAGAACGAAATAAAAGGGTAAACTAATAGAAGCTATTAACCCTGTTTGCCAAGAATAGTAAAACAAAAAGCCTAAAGACACTATGGTTACTAAAGCGTTGATAACCACATTACCGAAGATTTGACTAATAACGCGTTGTACACGTTGTGTATCGTTTAATCTTGCAACTAATTCTCCAATTTTACGAGTATCAAAAAAGGGTTTTGGTAAATTGAGTAATGAAGAATAAAAACTATCTACAATACGATTGTTAAAATCTTTGGTTTGACGTATTAAGAAATAATCGCGTAATGCTGTAAATAATACCCTAACCAACAATAAAAAGGCTACTAATGCAATGCCCGTAATAAGTTTTGTGAAGTCTTTAGACGGTAAAATATCATCAATTAGTTTTTGAGAAAAGATTGCCATTGCCATACCAAGAATGGCAATACCTAAACCTAACAACACACTAAAAGAAATTAAACGATAATCTTCTTTAAGTAATTTTAAAAACCATTGCTTTTTGTTTTTGTTTTTAGTTTCGGTTTTTACAAAATTAGCATTTGGCGTAAGGGTTAAGCAGGTTTTGGATTTCCAAATGGTTTCTAGTTCTTCTTTGGTATAGGTTATGATGCCTTTTGCTGGGTCGCCAATGATAAATTTGTCATCTTTATAGCTATAACAAACCACATAATGTTGTAAACGTTCCTCAATAACAACGTGAAGTATTAACGGTTCTTTGTGGTCAATTATGGCTTGTATATCTGCTTCGTTGCCTTGTGCTGTAAAACCTAACTTGTTGGCAGCTTGATATAAACCTAAAAGGGTAGTGCCTTGTTTGGTTGTACCGCTTAACTCTCGTAACTTTTCTAAATGGTTTGAGCCACCGTAAAATTGAATTAGAGATAATAAACAGGCAACACCACAATCACTTTGGTCGTGTTGTTGTGTAAAGGTTTGTTGTAACTGTTTTTGCGAAAGGTTGATTGTTTTAGTCATTTTGTTGTAATGCTCTTAAAATACCTTTGGCATTAAGTTGCCCTTTGTGTTTTTTGATTAATTTTTGGTTTTGGTCGTAGATTAAGAGGTAAGGAATGCTGTTAGCATCAAATCGACTAGAAAAAGTATTAAGATTATCATTTAAAAAGGTAATATTTTGCTGATTGTTTAGGTTATACTGTTCTGAAAACTTTTTAATTGTATCAATAGACTCTGTAGATATAAAAATGATTTGCACATTTTTAAAGCTGTCTAAATTATTGCTAATGCTTTGAGCTTCGTGTTGGCAAAAATCGCACTCGCTATTAAAGTATATAAAAATGGTGTTTAGGTTTGTTTTTAGATTAGCTTTTGTAAATGGTTTTTGGTCTAAAGTTAAAAACTCAAATTCTGGGATTATTTCTAATTGCTTGGCAATTTGGTTTTTTTCTTTGGTTTTAGAAATAACATTGTAGCCTAAAAAAGATAGTAAACCTAAAACAGTAACTGCAACTATAATTAAAATTGTTTTTTTACGCATCACTAACTCATATTTAAAGTAAAAAACATAACACCAACAATCCAAATTAAAAGACTAACACCATAACTGCTGGCTACAATAGACATGCCTTTATCGGTGTTTTCGTTCAACTCTTTACCAATTAAATAAGCTAATATTAACCAATAGGCAAGTTCAAATAAATTAAGTACTTGAAACGGGTAGATAAACCAAGGTTGTAAGCCCTCATAACCTATAATATTTATGGCTGATAATGGGTAGAAATATTGTAAATCTTCTAAAGTGTAGTTTGTTTGAAAAAAGTAAAACCAAGTTGTTTTAAAAATTATGACTAATAAAAAAATAAATTCTGCTTTTACAACAATGTTAAAGAGTTTTTTGTACTTGATTTCTTTACCAAAAAAGAAACAACCTATATCTAATATGGCTGCAATGATTGTGATTTTAATTACTAAAACTAATGGCAAAAGGACATAACCTATCCATTGCCATTTTTTTTTGAGATTCAAAATATTTTGTATTTGATCTCGTGATAATTGATCGGTTAATGAATTAATAGTAACTTCATTTGTATTCAATAGTTTTGACCCCAAATAAGATAATATAAATGAAAATAAAAGCAGAAAAATCAAATAATATTTCTTGTTCAATTTATTTTTCTTTAATTTTTAAATAATTATTTCTACCAAAAGTGATTTTATAAACAGGAATAGCTATTATAACTAATGGTAAATACACGAAAATCATTCTGTTAAAAATAAAATAAAACAATACAGAAAAGGTAATACCACTAACAATGAAATGCCATAATAAATTAGAAATAGAGCTACTTACAGAGATTTTTTTTACTTTACTGTCATTAAACGAAATAGTCATTTTATTCGAGTAACACCAATCTATTTTAAATTTAATTTCAATAAGTTTTGTATCAAAAAAAAGTGTTTTTTCATTTTCATCAGAGCCTATATCTTCATAATACTCTCCATTGATGTATATCGCGAAAGCTCTATTTCTATTATTTAATTCATTTTTACGCTCAATAATTAATTTATAAGACATAATAATAATTTTTGAAGTATGAGAATTAAATTAAATTAATTCCCATACTTGGCTATTTTAAGAGGCACAAGGATCATCTCCGTATTCATAAAGAGCTGCACCAAAAGCAAATATCGAAAGACCTAATGCCGCTACACCCCAACCAATAGGACCAGTAAAAGCTAAAACTTCTGCAGCTCCTATAACGATAGCTGCACCACTTGCCCCGAAAGTAGCACAAGTAAGAGCTCCTCCACCTTCGATTTGCTCCATTTGATTTAATTCTAATGTTTTCATAAAATTAATAAATTAAGTTAAATAAAAACCGAAGTTGTGTAACTTTGGTTATCAAAATCATTTTGACACCATAAAACTACAAGAGTATTCATTCAATTCTTATTCAAATTTTGCATAAAGCTACCCTATTTTTAGATAGTCTAGTTTTTTAATTATCTTTGTTTACTACAATGTTTTAATCATGAATATAGAAGTAGCCCATAAAATAAAGACTTTGCGTACCAGCAAAGGTTTAAGCCAAGAACAAGTAGCAGATTATTTGCATGTTGCCCAAAGCACGTATGCACGTATGGAAAATGGTGAGACTAATAGTTGGGTAAACTACATACAACCCATTTGTGAGTTGTTTGAGATACAACCAGAAGAGTTATTAAAACAAGATACTATCATTGTAAATCAAAATCAACAAGGTGGTAATGGTGCTTTTATAATCAATCAACTTTCAGAAAAATTAATAGAGCAATACGAGTTACGCTTACAAGAAAAAGACCAATATATTAAGCGGTTAGAAAGTTTATTAGATAAAAAACAACTTTAAACTATTTCTTTTTTTATGCTCAAAAATCAGACTTTTAAACAGAATTCATTAATTTCGCGACTCTTATAAGAAAAACGAAAAAATGAATACTGGATTTCCTGAATATAAAGGACTTAACTTACCAAAAGTAGCAGAAGAAATTCTTAACTATTGGGAAGACAATAATATCTTCGAAAAAAGTGTAACTTCTCGCGAAAACGCAGAACCTTTTGTGTTTTTTGAAGGTCCGCCATCTGCAAACGGTTTACCTGGTGTACACCACGTATTAGCACGTGCAATAAAAGATATTTTTCCAAGGTATAAAACCATGAAAGGTTACCAAGTAAAGCGTAAAGCTGGTTGGGATACACATGGTTTACCAGTAGAATTAGGTGTAGAAAAAGAGTTAGGAATTACCAAAGAAGATATTGGTAAAAAAATTACTGTAGAAGAGTATAACGCTGCATGTCGTAAAGCTGTAATGCGTTACACAGATATCTGGAATAACCTAACCCAACAAATGGGATATTGGGTAGATATGGACGATCCATACATTACCTATAAACCAAAATATATGGAAAGTGTTTGGTGGTTATTAAAGCAAATCTACAATAAAGAATTGCTGTATAAAGGCTATACCATTCAGCCATATTCTCCAAAAGCAGGAACAGGATTAAGTTCTCACGAGCTTAATCAACCAGGAACATACCAAGATGTAACCGATACAACTGTAGTAGCGCAGTTTAAAGCTGTAGCAGATACGTTACCAGACTTTTTGCAAAACGAAGGCGATATTCATTTTATAGCTTGGACTACAACACCTTGGACATTACCAAGTAATACTGCGTTAACCGTTGGACCAAAAATAGATTACGTTTTAGTCGAAACGTATAACCAATATACCTTCAAACCTATTAATGTGATATTGGCTAAAAATCTTGTTGGTAAACAATTTGACGGTAAGTATAAGCAAGTCGAAACAAAGCCAGAATTAATTGAATATAAAGAAGGTGACAAGAAAATTCCTTTTTACATCGTAAAAGAATTTAAAGGAAAAGACCTAGTTGGTATCAAGTATGAACAATTGTTAGATTACGTGTTACCAAATGATAATCCTGAAAATGCATTTAGAGTAATATCTGGAGATTTCGTAACGACCGAAGATGGTACAGGTATCGTACATACAGCGCCAACCTTTGGAGCAGATGATGCTTTAGTGGCAAAACAAGCTACACCAGAAATACCACCAATGTTGGTAAAAGACGAGAATGATAACTTGGTACCATTAGTAGATTTACAAGGTAAATTTAGACCAGAAGTTACCGAGTTTGCTGGTAAATACGTGAAGAATGAATATTACGCAGAAGGCGAAGCACCAGAAAAGTCAGTTGATGTAGAAATTGCCATCAAACTTAAAATAGAAAACAAAGCCTTTAAGGTAGAAAAATACAAGCACAGTTATCCAAACTGTTGGCGTACAGATAAACCAATTTTATACTATCCGTTAGATTCATGGTTTATCAAAGTAACCGACGTAAAAGATAGAATGCATGAGTTAAATACAACCATTAATTGGAAACCAAAATCTACTGGAGAAGGACGTTTTGGTAACTGGTTAGCCAACGCAAACGATTGGAATTTATCGCGATCACGTTATTGGGGAATTCCGTTACCAATCTGGCGTACAGAAGATGGTAAAGAAGAAATCTGTATCGGTTCTGTAGAAGAATTAAAAGCCGAAATGGCTAAAGCGGTAAACGCTGGCGTACTTCAAAAAGATATTTTTGAAGACTTTGAAGTTGGTAACATGTCTGAAGACAACTACGATAAAATAGATTTACACAAAAACATTGTAGACCAAATTACGTTAGTATCGCCTTCAGGTCAACCTATGAAGCGCGAAAGCGACTTGATAGACGTTTGGTTTGATTCTGGATCAATGCCTTACGCACAGTGGCATTACCCATTTGAAAACAAAAACTTAATTGATAATAACGAAGCCTATCCTGCCGATTTTATTGCCGAAGGTGTAGACCAAACACGAGGTTGGTTTTACACATTGCACGCAATTGGTACTATGGTTTTCGATTCTGTGGCGTATAAAAATGTAGTGTCAAACGGATTAGTTTTAGATAAAAACGGACAAAAAATGTCTAAGCGTTTAGGTAACGCGGTAGATCCTTTTGAAACCTTAGATAATTATGGTGCAGATGCCACACGTTGGTACATGATTGGTAATGCTAATCCTTGGGACAACTTAAAATTTGATATTGAAGGTGTAGAAGAAGTAAAACGTAAGTTTTTCGGTACGTTGTACAATACGTATTCGTTCTTTAGTTTATACACCAATTTAGATAAATTTAGTTATGCTGAAGCAGAAATTCCTTTAGCAGAACGACCAGAATTAGACCGTTGGATTCTTTCGGAATTACACACTTTAATTCAAAAAGTAGACGAATATTATGCTGAATATGAGCCTACAAAAGCAGCACGTGCTATTTCAGATTTTACACAAGATTACTTAAGTAACTGGTACGTGCGTTTAAGTAGAAGACGTTTCTGGAAAGGCGATTACCAAACCGATAAAATTTCGGCTTACCAAACGCTGTATACGTGTATGGTAACCATTGCAAAGTTAGGCGCGCCAATTGCACCATTCTTTATGGATAAGCTGTATTTAGACTTAAATAGCGTGACTAAAAAAGAAACGTTTGAAAGTGTTCACCTTTCAGACTTCCCTAAATACGATGCAAGCTTTGTAGATAAATCTTTAGAGCGAAAAATGGAGAACGCGCAAACAATTTCTTCATTAGTATTATCGTTAAGAGCTAAAGAGAAAATTAAAGTACGTCAGCCACTACAGAAAATTATGATTCCTGTAGATTCTGCACAGCAAAGAGAAGAAATAAAAGCGGTAGAAAACTTAATAAAACACGAGGTTAATATTAAAGAAATCGAGCTTTTAGAAGACGCTTCAGATATCTTAGTTAAGCAAATAAAACCAAACTTTAAAGTACTTGGACCACGTTTTGGTAAAGATATGAAGTTGATTGCTAGTGAGATACAAAAACTTGGCGCAGACGATATTAAAAATATTGAACAAAATAACACTTTAGACATCGATTGTAATGGAAAAATTATTACATTACAACGTGAAGATGTTGAAATAACATCGCAAGATATTGAAGGTTGGTTAGTTGCTAATGAAGGTAAAATAACAGTAGCTTTAGATGTAACTATTACAGAGCCATTACGTGAAGAAGGTATTGCAAGAGAATTAGTAAACCGAATTCAAAACCTACGTAAAGACTCTGGATTTGAAGTCACAGATAGAATTACTGTACAAATCCAAAACGATCAAAATATCGAGCAGGCTATTAACAACAATCTAGATTATATTAAGACCGAAACCTTAACTGATAATCTTGAAATTATTAACCAAATAGATAATGGTATAGAAATTGCTTTTGATGACGTAAATACCAAATTGTCTATTCAAAAAAATTAAAAATTATGGCAACAGATACAAACGTAAGATACTCTGATAAAGACTTGGCAGAATTCAAAGCTTTAATTCAAGAAAAAATTGAAAAAGCACAGCACGATTTAGAGTTAATAAAAAGTGCTTATATGAACGATCATAATAATGGTACAGACGATACGTCGCCTACCTTTAAAGCATTTGACGAAGGAAGTGAAGTAATGAGTAAAGAATCTAACTCGCAATTAGCTATTAGACAAGAGAAATTTATTCGTGATTTAAAAAATGCGCTAATTCGTATAGAGAATAAAACCTATGGTATTTGTCGTGTAACAGGTAAGTTAATAAACAAAAAACGTTTAGAGCTTGTGCCACACGCAACCTTAAGTATTGAAGCAAAAAACATGCAAAAATAAGCTGTTGCTTAATATATAATTTAAAAAATTAACGCTTCAATTAGTTGAATTGAAGCGTTTTTTATTTCCACAAATTTTGAAATTCAAACTCGTCTTATTTTTTCTTTTAATTGTCCATTGTTCTATTGCACAGAAGCAAACCGAAAAACAATGGAATGCACAGCAAATCAAAAAAGTAGATATTGATGGAGAAGGAATTTTTAAAATAAACATTAAGAATAGTGAATCTAATACTATTGATTTGTTGGTTAAATTTGAAGGCGAGCATTCAGAAAATTTAGTGATAATCGATAGTATTAATCAAGGTGTTTTAAGACTATCTACAGATTTTCAACCTTTATTTAAAGCGGATAATGATAAGTTAAGTGCGCATAAAGTATTGTCTGTAGAGTTGCAATTAAGTATTCCAAAACATATTGATTTAAATATTAAAAGTGATATTGCGCAAACTAAAATAGAAGGTCAATTTCCAAATGTGTTTATAGAATTAAAAACTGGTAATTGTACGTTAGATCCGTTTTTTGGTAATGCAACAATAAATACTATAAACGGAACTATTAATATTAAAACAAATAACGCAAAAACCATTGCAAAAAGTAAAACAGGAATAGTTGATGTTAAGCAATTTAAACTAGCATTATATCAATTAAATTTGCAAACTGTTAACGGTAATATAAACGTCTCTAAAATTTAAAAAATAAGTCTATTTTTGTTTAAAACTAATCCTTGTCAACTAAGCATAGTTGACAAGTCTATACTTTATGAGCCTAAAAAAAGCTACAATCTTTATCGTCTTAATTTTACTTATTGATCAAGTAAGTAAAATATATGTAAAAACACATTTTGTATTAGGAGAAGATGTTGCTGTTTTTGATTGGTTTAAAATCTATTTTATAGAAAATAGTGGTATGGCTTGGGGAACCAAATTAAGCGATTTGTTTCCTTTTATTAGTGATCGTACTGCAAAAGTAAGTCTTACTGTCTTCAGGATTTTTGCAATTATTGGTATTGGATATTGGTTATATAATAGTATTAAAAAGCAGCAATCTAAAATGCTTAATGTTGCACTTATCTTTGTGTTTGCTGGTGCTTTGGGTAATATATTAGATTCTGTGTTTTACGGTGTTTTATTTGACGATAGTATTGGTCAAGTAGCTACATTTATGCCAGAACAAGGTTACGATAGTATGTTGCACGGTAAGGTAGTAGATATGTTATACTTCCCGATTTGGCAAGGATATTTGCCAGAATGGGTACCAAGTGTTGGCGGTAAATACTTTACGTTTTTTGAGCCTGTTTTTAACATTGCAGACGTAGCTATTAGTATTGGTTTTGGAATATTAATTTTCTTTAATAAAAAAGCGTTTCCAAAAACAGAAGATGCTTAGAATTTGTAAACCCTTTTAGGCGTGACACAATAATCTAATGCAATATCACCTTCATAAGCATCTTTGATTTCAGCTTCAGCTTCAAAAAAAGATAAACCTATTTTTACAGTATTTGGCTTACAATTGGATAAAAAGTTATCGTAAAATCCTTTGCCATAACCAACTCTATTTCCCTTTAAATCAAAAGCTAAAAGCGGTATAAATACAACATCTATATTATGATTTGGTATCTCAATACCACTAACAGGCTCTGGTATGTTATATTGATTAAGTTTTAAAGTGGTATTGTCCGATAACAGGTAATTGGTTAATGTGTTGCTTTCAAAATTGCTTTTAGAAATAGCTATGTCTTTATCTTTTCCGGATAGAATATTTAAAATAAATTCAGTTTGAATTTCTTTCTGTGATTCAATAGTTAAAAATAAGTGGTACACATTGTAATCCCAAATAGCTAGTTTTAATAATTGGTTAGCAATATCAATGCTAAATTGATCTATTTGTTCTTCTGTAAGTTGTTGTCTTAAAGCTTTATATTTTTGGCGTAATCGGGCTTTATTCATTTTTAATTATTTAACTATTCCTGTTGAAATATGAAATAAAGCATCACCTTGATAAACAATAGGAGATTCATTTATATTAAACACGTAACCATCATGTTTAGCTTTTACAAAATGATTAAATTTTCCGTAAGGATCTGTAATATTACCAATGGTGTCACCTTCTTTTATATATTGACCTAAATCTACATTAGCTTTAAACATACCAGAAAAGCTGGCGCGTTGCCATTTGCTATCTAATATTTTTATACATGCTTTTTTAGGCTCAGAAACATTATATTTTTTTCTTAGCATGCCAAAGTGATTTAGGATGCGTTTGGCGCCATTAACACCTGTGTTAGTGACTGTTTTATCTATATGAAACGATTTTCCGCCTTCAAAAAGAAGGATAGGTTTACCAAGCTCGTTACATGTTTTTCTAAATGATTTGTTTAGGTTTTTAGAGTATAAGATAAATGGTGCTCCAAATATTTCTGCCATAACATCATCATCTTCATTACCAGGAGCAATACGTATTTGAGGTGCATTAAACCTAAAAGCGCCACCGGTATGAAAATCGACAATAAAGTCTACTTCAGGTATAATTTCGGTTACTAAAGTATGCGCAACACGACTGGCCAAAGAGCCATTTTTTATTCCAGGAAAAACACGATTTAAGTCTCTACCATCAGGAAATTCGCGTTCCATATTAATAAATCCAAAGATGTTTAAAACAGGAATACAAATTGTGGTACCAACTTTAGGTTTATTTATTCCTTTTGAAATTAATTGACGTACAATTTCAATACCATTTACTTCGTCGCCATGTATGCCAGCAGTAAACAAAATTGTAGGTCCAGGTTTTTTAGAGCGTTCTATAATAACAGGAACATCTACTGGAGTACGTGTGTGTAAATGTGCAACATTAAAGCTTAGTTCTGCACTTTTACCTGGTTTAATAATTTCATCTAAAATATGTAAGTCCTTTTGTTGATAAATCATTAAGCGTTACTGTTTCGTTCTAAATAAGTGATAATGCTTTTAGCAATATTTTTTCCTGTAGCTTTTTCTATGCCTTCTAATCCTGGTGTAGAGTTTACTTCTAGCAGTAAAGGTCCTCTTTCAGATTGTAGCATGTCTACGCCGCAAACGGGAAGTTTTAATGCTCTAGAAGCATTCATGGCAAGACGAAGCTCTGCTTCAGAAAGTTTTATGATTTTTGCGCTACCACCTCGATGTAAATTAGATCTAAATTCGCCTTCTTTACCTTGACGTTTCATTGCGCCGACAACTTGACCATCTACTACTAAAGCTCTAAGATCTGCACCTTTAGCTTCTTTAATAAATTCTTGTACTATAACTCTAGCTTGTAACCCATTAAAAGCTTCTAGAACAGATTCGGCAGCATTTTTAGTTTCGGCTAAGACAACACCAAGACCTTGTGTACCTTCTAAAAGCTTAATGATTACAGGCGCGCCGCCAACATGGTCTATAACTTCTTCTACATCTCTAGAATAGTTGGTAAATACTGTTTTAGGCATACCAATTCCTCTTTTACTAAGACGTTGTAAACTTTTTAACTTGTCTCTTGATCGTAGGATAGAATCTGAAGTTACTGTAGTAAATACACCCATCATTTCAAATTGTCTTACTACTGCGCAACCATAAAATGTAACCGAAGCGCCAATACGTGGTATAACTGCATCTACGTAATCTAAATAGCGATCTTTATAGTAAATTGTTGGTTTTTCTTTTTCAATAATAATATCGCATTTTAAAGGATCTATAACTTCTACTTTATGACCTCTATTTTCGGCTTCTTCAACTAATCTATCTGTTGAGTATAAACCTGCGTTGCGCGATAGAATAACTATATTCATTCTACTTTTTTATTAAATGATTGGTTTTGTAAATCGACATCAACTAAAAATTTTCGTTTTAAAAATTGCCTGCCTATTAAAACAGGAAACCTCATGTCGCTTCTTGTGCTTAAAGTTAAGTTAATCTTGTAGGTTTTACCAAAAAAAACAACATCAGTTTTTATTTTGTATCGGTTTTCTACAAAGCCATTACTGCTTTTTACATCGGTTAAACTGTACTCTTTAAATAAAACAGGCTCTGATTTTTCGGTTTTATTATCATCAAAAAAGCAAAGTAAACCTTGGTCAGTAAGTGTAATGTTAGAACAATGTATGCTTGATGTGTAAGCGCCAGTATCTATCTTACAATTAATGTTTAATAAATTTAATTTAGGGAAGTCTATACAATCTGTTCTTCCTATAATTTTCTTTGTCATTTTTTTTATTTAAAAGTCGCGCAATGTAGTAAATATAACATTGCTTAAAATTTAATTTTGGTTAAAGTTTTTAATTAAAAACTATTAAATAATTACCTTTGAGTACCACTAGACTTTACACCTATTTACTATTAATTTATGAGTAAAACCAACTTAGATATTCAATTAAAAACCATTCCAGAATCTGCTGGTGTTTATCAGTATTACGACAAAGAAGGTAATATAATTTACGTTGGTAAAGCAAAAAATCTTAAAAAACGTGTAAGTTCTTATTTTACAAAAACACATGATAGTGGTAAAACTAGAGTTTTAGTAAAACGTATTGCAGACATCAAATTTATTGTTGTTGAAACCGAAACAGATGCTTTACTATTAGAAAATAATCTAATTAAAAAGCATAAACCGCGTTATAATGTGTTGTTAAAGGATGATAAGTCTTATCCTTGGATTTGTATTAAAAAAGAACGTTTTCCGCGTGTATTTCCAACACGTCGTTTAATCAAAGATGGAAGCGAATATTTTGGACCTTACACAAGTATGAAAACCGTACATACCTTATTAGATTTAATAAAAGGATTGTATCAATTACGTACGTGTAATTATGATTTAGCTGAAGAAAAAATTGAAAATGGTAAATATAAAGTATGTCTAGAATATCATTTAGGAAATTGTCAAGGTCCTTGTGAAGGCTACCAAACCGAAGAAGATTATCAAGAAAATATAAAGGCAATTCGCGAAATAATTAAAGGAAACTTTAAAGACTCTTTAGGACAATTTAAACAGCAAATGAAGGATTATGCCGAAAAAATGCAGTTTGAAGATGCACAACGTATCAAAGAAAAAATTGAAGTTTTAGAAAATTATCAGGCAAAATCAACAATTATAAACCCAAGGATTAGTAACGTAGATGTGTTTTCTATTGTTAGTGACGAGAGTTTTGGGTATATCAATTTTCTTCAGATATCTTATGGATCCATCATCCGGTCTCACACTTTAGAAATAAAGAAAAAGTTAGACGAAACCGATAAAGAGTTATTAGAATTAGCAATTGTTGAAATAAGAGAACGTTTCAACTCTAAATCAAAAGAAATTTACGTACCTTTTAAGGTAAATATAGGTGAAGAAATTAAAGTAACAGTACCACAACTAGGAGATAAAAAACACATTTTAGATCTGTCTTTAAGAAACGCAAAGTATTATAGGATGGAGCGTTTTAAACAAATAAAGATCACAGATCCAGATCGTCATGCCAATAGGATAATGGCACAAATGAAAGCCGATTTAAGATTATCTGAAGAACCAAGACATATCGAGTGTTTTGATAACTCTAACATACAAGGAACAAACCCAGTTGCTGCATGTGTTGTCTTTAAAAATGGCAAACCAAGCAAAAAAGATTACCGTCACTTTAATATAAAAACGGTAGAAGGTCCAGACGATTTTGCTTCTATGGAAGAAGTCGTTTACCGTCGTTACAAAAGATTATTGGAAGAAGAGCAACCGTTGCCACAACTAATTATAATAGATGGTGGTAAAGGGCAATTATCTTCGGCATTAAAAAGCTTAGATGTTTTAGGGTTAAGAGGAAAAATTGCCATTATAGGAATTGCAAAACGTTTGGAAGAATTATTTTATCCAAACGATCCAATTCCCTTATATTTAGATAAAAAAAGCGAAACGCTTAAAATAATACAACAATTACGTAACGAAGCTCATAGATTTGGTATAGAGCATCACCGTAATAGACGAAGCAAAAATGCGTTAAATAGTGCTTTAGATACGATACCAGGTATTGGCGAAAAAACTATTGTAGAGTTACTTAAAAAATTTAAATCAACCAAAAGAATAGCTAATGCAAAACTAGATGAGTTAGAAGAAGTAGTAGGCGTATCTAGAGCATCAAAAATTTACAACCATTACCATAAAGAATGAAACCATTTATCATCGCTATTTTGTTATTATTAACTGTAAATACAGTTGTTAATGCCCAAGAAAAAAATATAAAAGAACCAAAAGTAGGTCTAGTTTTAAGCGGTGGAGGCGCTAAAGGACTTGCACATATTGGTGTCTTAAAAGTTATTGATAGTCTAGGAATAAGGGTAGATTATGTTGCAGGAACAAGTATGGGAGCAATTGTTGGTTCTCTATACGCATCAGGTTATTCTGGTAAACAGTTAGACTCTATTTTTAAAGGCGTAAATTTTGATAATATTATTACAGACAAACTGCCAAGAGAAGCAAAGTCTAATTATGAAAGAGAAATTTCAGAAAAATATGCAGTAACCTTACCATTTGATAATTTTAAGATGAAATTGCCTTCTGCACTCTCAAAAGGACAAAACACTTTTAATTTATTAAGTAAGCTTTTAATTAATGTTTGTAATAAAAAAGATTTTAGTGAGCTTCCTATACCTTTTTTCTGTATTGCAACAGATGTAGAAACTGGTAAACAAGTTGTGCTAGATAAAGGTAATTTGGCACAAGCAGTTAAAGCAAGCGGCGCTTTTCCTTCATTATTTGAACCGGTTTTAATTAAAGATCAATTATTAATAGATGGTGGAGTAGTCAATAACTATCCTATAGAAGAGTTAAGAGCTAAAGGAATAGATATAATTATTGGCGTAGATGTACAAGATGGTTTAGCAAATCGTACAGATTTATCTTCTGCACCAGCAATATTATTTCAAATAAATAATTTTAGAACCATAAATGATATGGTTAAAAAGTCTGAAGAAACAGACATATACATTAAACCAGATATATCTAAATTTACAGTTGTCTCTTTTGATGATGGAAGAGAGATTATTGATAATGGAGAAAAAGCTGCTTTGCAAAATTTAGAACAACTAAATCAATTAAAAGGCAAACAGATTAAACCAAGAATAAAAACACAAGTACAAAAATCTCCGGATAGTATAAGGCTTAATTATATAGAAACTCACGGTTTAGAAAAATACACCAGGTCTTATGTGTTAGGTAAACTCCAGTTAAGACCATATTCTAAAATAGCTTATAAAGATCTTACTTTGGGAGCAAATAATTTAGTGGCTACTAATAACTTTGATAATTTCTTTTATGAGCTTAAACCAGAAGAAAATGATGGTTATAAGTTAATAACTAAAGTAAGAGAGTCTAAAAAAACTACTTTCTTAAAGTTTGCTTTACATTACGACGATTTATATAAAAGTGCCATTTTAGCTAATATTACTAAAAAGCAGTTTTTGTTAAAAAATGATGTGGTTTCTTTAGATTTTATAGTAGGTGATCATGTAAGATATAATTTTGATTATTTTATTGATAAAGGAATTTATTGGAGTATAGGAGTTAACTCTAGATTTAGCGAGTTTGATAACGGAGTTGTGTCTTCTGCTTTTCTGTCTGAATTAGAAATATCAAGTGCAGGAGTAAATAAAATTAATGCAAAATTATCAGATTTTACTAATCAATTCTTTTTTCAAACGTTGTTTAGAAATGATTTAGTGTTTACTATCGGTGCAGAACATAAAAAACTAAAAGTAAAAACAGAAACAATAATTACTGAAGAAGATGAAGAAGAAACTGTTTTTGAAAATAGTAATTATTTAAGTGTTTTTGGTAGTCTTAAGTTTGATTCTTATGATAGCAAATACTTTCCTACAAGAGGAATGTACTTTAACGCACAAGGTAATTACTACTTATATTCATCAGATTTTGGAGGAGATTTTTCCCCTTTTTCAATCCTAAAAGCAGAAGTAGGTTATGCTTTTAGAGCAACAGATAAATTATCTTTTAATATTACATCAGACGGAGGTTTTAAGATCAACCCTAAAGCAAATAGATTTTTAGACTTTGTATTAGGTGGTTATGGTAATGACTTTATAAATAATTTTAAACCCTTTTATGGTTATGATTTTTTAAGTATTGCTGCAGACTCTTATATCAAAGGATCTGTTAGTTTAGATTATAATTTTGTACCAAAAAATCATTTAATATTGGCAGCAAATTACGCCAATGTTGAAGACAGATTATTTGATGATGGAGAGTGGTTATCTTGGCCTCAATATTCTGGTTATGCTCTTGGATATTCTTTAGAAACTTTTTTAGGTCCTGTAGAAGTTAAATACACATATTCTCCTGATACAAAAGAAGGATTTTGGTTTTTTAATTTAGGATATTGGTTTTAGGTTAAGTTTTTGAAAATCAGTTTGTTTAAACTTAACAAAAAAGACTTTCAAAACTCTAAAAAAAATACGATATTTGAAGTATATGAATACTATTTGGATGCATTTATTATCTCACTTAAAATTTCTTATTAAAAGAAATCCAGAATAGTATTCAATTATCTTAGCTATCAAACAATTAGACGTAGTTCTAATATTTCATTAATAAAAAATATTAAAAATGCCATTTTATCATAAATTAGGCAAGATGCCGCCTAAACGCCATACACAGTTTAGAAAACCTGATGGGTCTCTATATTCAGAGCAACTATTTGGTACTATTGGCTTTGATGGTATGTCTACAAATTCATATCACGAGCATGCGCCTACAAAAGTAAAAGCAATTAAAAAGCAATACAGTGTAGCACCTAAAATAGCCAAATCAAATAATATACAATCTTATAGGTTTAGAGGTTTTCAAGTAAAACCAGAAAATGATTATTTAGAAAGCAGAAAAACAGTATTAACTAATAGTGATTGTAGTATTATACTGTCTGCGCCAAAACAATCTACTAAAGATTATTTTTATAAAAATACTGATGCAGACGAGCTTATTTTTATCCATAAAGGAACAGGTAAGTTACGTACTATGCTAGGTAATTTAGATTTTAAATACGGAGATTATCTATTAGTACCAAGAGGTATAATTTACAAACTAGATTTTGATACAGAAGATAATAGGTTATTTATTGTAGAGTCAAGAAGACCAATTTACACTCCAAAACGTTACCGTAACTGGTTTGGTCAATTATTAGAGCATTCTCCATTTTGCGAGCGCGATTTGCGTCAGCCACAAGAGTTAGAAACTTATAATGAAGAAGGAGAGTTTTTAATCAAAGTAAAAAAACAAGATGATATTTTTGATATGGTTTATGCAACACATCCTTTTGATGTTGTAGGTTACGATGGTTACAACTATCCATATGCATTTTCTATACATGATTTCGAGCCAATAACAGGACGTATACATCAACCGCCACCAGTACATCAGACTTTTGAAACAGACGCATTTGTAGTTTGTAGTTTTGTGCCAAGATTATACGATTATCATCCAGACTCAATTCCTGCACCATATAATCATAGTAATATAGATAGTGATGAGGTATTGTATTACGTAGACGGAGATTTTATGAGTCGTAATGATATTGACGCAGGTCACATTAGTTTGCATCCAGCAGGTATACCACATGGACCACATCCTGGTGCTGTAGAACGAAGCATAGGAAAAGTTAAAACAGACGAATTAGCAGTAATGGTTGACACATTTAAACCGTTACAAGTAACAGAAGAAGCATTAAAAATAGCAGACGAAGATTATTTTAAATCTTGGTTATAAATAAAGACAAACAATGAGTAAAGAAATAAAATCAGTAGATTACGGTTTAGAAAAAATATTTGATGGCGCGCAAGATTTTCTTCCGCTTTTAGGTACAGATTACGTAGAGTTTTACGTAGGTAACGCAAAACAAGCAGCACATTTTTATAAAACAGCATTTGGATTTCAATCTTATGCTTATAAAGGATTAGAAACAGGATCTAAAGAGTCTGTAAGTTATGTTTTAAAACAAGACAAAATAAGACTTGTTTTAACAACACCTTTAAACAGCAAATCACCAATTAATGACCATATTGTTAAACACGGTGATGGTGTAAAGGTTGTAGCGCTTTGGGTTGAAGATGCAAGAAAATCTTATGAAGAAACTACAAAACGAGGTGCAAAATCTTTTATGGAACCGACGGTTGAAAAAGACGAATTTGGTGAAGTAGTTAGAGCAGGTATTTATACCTACGGAGAAACCGTACATATGTTTGTAGAACGTAAAAACTACAACGGACAATTTTTACCTGGTTTCGAAAAATGGGAAAGCGATTACAATCCAGAACCAGTAGGCCTAAAATACATAGACCATATGGTAGGAAATGTAGGTTGGGGAGAAATGAATACTTGGGTAAAATGGTACGAAGATGTAATGGGATTTGTTAATTTCTTATCCTTTGATGACAAGCAAATTCATACCGAATATTCAGCTTTAATGAGTAAAGTAATGAGTAATGGTAACGGTCGTATAAAATTTCCAATTAACGAACCAGCCGAAGGTATAAAACGTTCTCAAATTGAAGAATATTTAGACTTTTACGAAGGACCAGGTGTGCAACATATAGCTGTTGCAACAGACGATATTATTACAACAGTATCACAATTAAAAGCAAGAGGTGTAGAGTTTTTATCAACGCCACCAGAAGAATATTATAAAGCTGTACCAGGAAGATTAGAAGAATTTAGTCACGAGCTAAGAGAAGATATCGAAACACTTAGAGGTTTAGGTATTATGATAGATGCCGATGATGAAGGATATCTACTTCAAATTTTCACAAAACCAGTAGAAGACAGACCAACATTATTCTTTGAAATCATACAGCGTATGGGCGCACGTGGTTTTGGAGCAGGTAACTTTAAAGCTTTGTTTGAGTCTATAGAAAGAGAGCAAGCAAAAAGAGGTACACTTTAATTTATGTTTACTTTTTAATAATAAAAAAATGCCATCAAATGTATAGATGGCATTTTTTTGTTTTATATTTTTGGAATAGTAATTGTAATACTACATTTAAATAAAGATGTTTAAGCTAATTAAGTGTTACAAATACAATATGTTATGAAAAGAATTTTACCAATTATAATATGTCTCTTAGCATTGCAATTAACTAATGCACAAGAGTCATCTTTTAAAACAGGCGAATGGTTTAAATTTAAAATGAGTTATAGCGGTTTTTTAAAAGCAGGTAATGCTACACTACAAGTAAATGAAACCGTTTTAGACGGAAAACAAGTATATCATGTTGTTGGTAAAGGTTGGACAACAGGAGCAATAAAATGGTTTTTTAAAGTACAAGATCGTTATGAAAGTTATTTTGATAAAAAAGCTATAATTCCGTATAAATTTATCAGAAAAATTGATGAAGGAGGACATAAAAAAGATATTGAAATCACTTTTGATCAAGACAAAAAAGAAGCGCTAGTACATAATAAAAAACATAATACTAAAAAGTCTTTTACAACAAAACCAAACATCCAAGATATGGTGTCAACTTTTTATTATTTAAGAAATAATATAGACACCAAAAATTTAAAAGTAGGCGATGAGGTTAAGTTAGATATGTTTTTTGACGAAGAAAATTATGGTTTTAAGCTGAAGTATTTAGGTAGAGAAAATTTAGACACAAAATTTGGAGAAGTAGATGCTTTAATATTCAGACCCTATGTAATGGCTGGTCGTGTATTTAAAGAAGAAGAAAGTTTAACACTTTGGGTATCTAATGATAAAAATAAAATACCTTTGCGCATCAAAGCAGACCTTGCTGTAGGATCATTAAGAGCAGATTTAGAGGCTTTTAAAGGACTAAAGCATCAATTTAAAATATTAGTAGAAGATTAATCGATGAGTGCTGACCAAAAAATTATAGATCAATTAGATAAAAAATATTCAGATTTAGATCAAAATCTAAATACACATTTAGAAGGCTTGCTACACAGTAAGCCAATAGATTATTGGGACTATATCCAAACAGATGCCCTATTAAATTTACAAATAAAACGAACAACATTACCAGATGAAATGGTTTTCATCCTTTATCATCAAGTTAATGAATTGTTGTTTAAAATGATACTTTGGGAAATAGACCAAGTTGCAAATAAAAAAGACATAACAGCAGCATTTTTTGAAACTAAAATAATGCGAATAAGTCGTTATTTTGATGTCTTAACTTCATCCTTTACCGTAATGAAAGACGGTATGGATATAGAACAATACAATAAGTTTAGAAATACACTTACGCCAGCTAGCGGATTTCAATCTGCACAGTATAGGAAAATAGAATTTGCTTCTACCGAGCTAATAAACTTAATAGATAATCGTTTTAGAGAAACTATTGACAGAAATACCTCTTTTGAACACGCTTTTGAACATTTGTATTGGCAAGCAGCAGGAAAAGACTACAAAACAGGTAAAAAAAGTTATACATTAACAGTTTTCGAGCAGAAATACAAAGACGAATTTATTAGATTTGCAGAATTCTATAACACACACAACCTGTGGACCATTTTTAAAAGTTTACCACAAGATGTTAAAGAAGACAAAGATTTAATAAAAGCCATGCGCCATTACGATTATACCGTAAACATCACTTGGGTTATGGCACATTACAATACCGCAAAACACTATTTAAACATAGGCGGAAAAACAGCAGAAGCAACAGGAGGAAGCGAATGGGTAAAGTACATGCATCCAAAATATCAAAGAAGAATATTTTTTCCAGACTTATGGAGCAAGCAAGAGTTAGAAGATTGGGGCAAAAATGTTTAGTAATACTAGCTTTAGCATTACTAAGTATAGCCTGCAAAAACGAAGTAAAAGAACCTATACAAACCGTTGAGGTTATAGAGCCAGAAGAAGTGTATGAGTTTGGTTTTAACCTTAAAGATTATTTTGTAAAAAGAGATACTATTAGAAAAGGAGATAGCTTTGGAGAAATACTTCAACGTAATCAAATAGACTATTCAAAAATATTTCAAATAGCACAGCTAACAAAAGATAGTTTTGATATTACCAAGCTACAAATAGGCAAGCCTTATACTTTATTGTGTTCTAACGATTCTTTACAAGAACCAAAATGTTTTATTTATCAACCTACAAAAACAGATTATGTGGTTGTTAATTTTCAAGACTCAATTCACGCATATTCTTCAACAAAACCTATAAAATATGTCGAAAAAGAAGTTTCAGGAATTATAGAATCTAACATTTCAGAAGCATTAGATAAACAAGGGAAAAGTGTCATTTTAGCTTATAAAATGAGCGATGTTTATGCTTGGACAATAGACTTTTTTAGACTTCAGAAGAACGATAAATTCAAAGTAATTTATACCGAAAAATATATAGACGACAGTATTTATGCAGGAATAGATCAAATTAAAGCCGCTTATTTTGAACATAAAGGCGAGCCATTTTATGCATTTCAATTTGAAACAGATACAGTAAAAGGATTAAAAGACTATTTTTCTGAAGACGCTAAAAACCTTCGTCGTGCTTTCTTAAAAGCACCAGTAGAATACAAACGTATTTCATCTAGATATAATTTAAATCGAAGAATAGCACTTTACGGTAACCGTGTAAGACCGCACAAAGGAACCGATTTTGCTGCAGATATTGGTACGCCAATTCGTTCTACTGCAAACGGAACTGTAATAGAATCTGCAAGAAGAGGCGGTAACGGTAATTATGTAAAAGTTAAACACAACTCAACCTATACAACACAATATTTACACATGCGTAATCGTGCGGTAAAAGTTGGTGATTTTGTAAAACAAGGAGACATTATTGGGTATGTTGGGATGACGGGTAATACATCTGGACCACATGTTTGTTATCGTTTCTGGAAAAACGGAAAGCAAGTTGATCCTTTCAAACAAAAACTGCCAGAAGCAGAGCCTATATCAGACAGTCTAAAAGCAGAATATTTAAAGTTTATAAAACCTATAAAAATTCAATTAGATAATATAGAATACAATTATCCTATAGAAACTGAAGAGCAGGTTTTAGAGATACAAACCAATCAAGATAACGCAATTACATATACCAAATAATGGCATTACCTACAGTTAATCCAACAACTACAAAAGCTTGGAAAAATTTACAGCAGCATTTTGATCAAGTAAAAGATTTAAAAATGAAAAATTTGTTTGCAGAAGATGCAAACAGAGCAAATAATCTAACTGTAAAATGGGAAGATTTTTACGTAGATTTTTCTAAAAATAGAATTACTGAAGAAACCCTAAAACACCTTTTACAACTTGCAGAAGATTGTAAGTTAAAAGAAGCAATTAACGCTCAGTTTAACGGTGAAACTATAAATAAAACCGAAGGAAGAGCTGTTTTACATACTGCATTAAGAGCAGATAAAGACGCTGTTTTTAAGGTAAATGGTATTAATGTGATGCCAGAAGTTTTTGAGGTAAAATCAAAAATTGAAAAATTCACCAAACAAGTCACTTCGGGCGAATTAAAGGGATATACTGGTAAAGCGTTTACAGATGTTGTAAATATAGGTATTGGTGGAAGCGATTTAGGTCCAGCAATGGTTGTGGATTCATTACAATATTATAAAAACCATTTAACAACACACTTTGTAAGTAACGTAGATGGAGATCACGTTAATGAAGTTATTAAAAAACTAAATCCAGAAACTACTTTATTTGTAATTGTTTCTAAGACCTTTACAACCCAAGAAACACTATCAAACGCAACTACTATAAAAAATTGGTTTTTACAGCATGGTAAAGAAGAGGATGTAGCAAAACATTTTGTAGCTGTATCAACAAATATCCAAAAAGTAAAAGATTTTGGTATAGACAGTAATAATATTTTCCCAATGTGGGAATGGGTTGGCGGTCGTTTTTCTCTTTGGAGTGCAGTAGGTTTATCAATTAGTTTAGCAGTTGGATTTGACAATTTTAATAGTCTTTTAAAAGGGGCAAATAAAATGGATAACCATTTTAAAAGTGAATCTTTTGAAAGTAACATACCTGTAATTTTAGCCTTACTAAGTATTTGGTATAACAACTTCTTTAATGCAGAAAGTGAAGCTATTATTCCATATTCTCAATACTTAAACCAATTTGCAACATACCTTCAGCAAGGCATCATGGAAAGCAACGGAAAAAGTATTGATAGAAACGGAAATAGAGTAGATTACCAAACAGGTACTATTATTTGGGGAGAACCAGGTACAAATTCGCAACATGCCTTTTTTCAATTAATACATCAAGGTACAAAGTTAATTCCAGCAGATTTTATTGGATTTGCACAATCACTTCATGGTAATCAAGACCATCAAGATAAATTAATGTCTAATTACTTCGCACAAACAGAAGCATTATTAAACGGAAAAACTAAAGAAGAAGTTATTACTGAGTTTAAAGAAAAAAATGCATCGGAAGAAGAAATTTCAACTTTAACACCTTTCAAAGTTTTTGAAGGAAACAAACCAACTAACTCCATTTTCATTAATAAATTAACACCTGAAAGTTTAGGTAAGTTAATAGCTATGTATGAACATAAAATATTTGTACAAGGTATTATTTGGAATATTTATAGCTACGATCAATTTGGTGTTGAGTTAGGAAAACAATTAGCAAACAAAATCTTAAGTGAGTTTGGTGCAGAAAATAATGCTGTACATGATAGCTCTACAACTAACCTTATTAACCATTTTGAGGCTCTTAAATAATTGTTAAAAAAATGTGTATATCTATGTTTATCAAATTGTTGGGTGACTTAAAAGTTGTTTAGTTTTGTAAAATGCAAATATTGTTAACATTAAGTTAATGTTACATCTATAATTAGTAGTAATTTTGCATCAAATTTTGAAAACAAACAATTTTTAATTCAACATGATGAAAAACAAAATTCAATTTATGTTTTTGGCAGTAGCATTTATGTTTACTGCATTTACAATGGCTCAAAGTACAGTAACGGGTACTGTTCTTGACTCAGAAATCAATAGCCCTTTGCCAAGTGCAAGTGTTATGGAAAAAGGTACTTCTAATGGTACTACAACTGATTTTGACGGTAACTTTACTTTAAAAACTCAATCAGAGTCAGGAGAAATCGTAATCTCTTACGTAGGTTATGAATCAATAACTTTAACTTTTAACGGAAGTAAAAACTTAGGTCAAGTTTCTTTAGCTCCAGATAATTCTTTAGAAGAAGTTGTTATCATCGGAACTGGAGTTATTGATTTAGCAGCAGGAAGAGAAACTCCTGTAGCAGTTTCTACAATTAGAGGTAAAGACATCTAATTAAAAGCAGCTGGTAACGTAGAGTTTGGTGAAGCTATGAAAAACACACCATCTGTTTACGTTTCTAACCAAGCAGGAGGATTTGGAGATAGTCAGATTTTCTTAAGAGGTTTTGATCAAACTAACACAGCTTACTTATTAAACGGACAACCAATTAATGGTATGGAAGACGGTAGAATGTATTGGTCAAACTGGTCAGGTATGAGTGATGTTGCAAACGCGGTGCAAGTACAACGTGGTTTAGGAGCATCAAAATTAGCTATATCTTCAGTAGGAGGTACAGTTAATATCGTATCTAAAACTACAGATAACAAAGAAGGTGGTTTTGTAAGATTATTAGGAGGTAACGATAGTTACGGAAAAATTACAGCAACTTACAGTTCTGGTTTAAAAGAAAGCGGATGGGCTTATACAGTATTAGTAGACCACTGGCAAGCACACAGAAAATACTCTGAAGGAACAGCAGGTCAAGGTCAAAATTATTTATTTTCTGTTGGTTATAAGCCAAACGAAGTACACTCGTTCAACTTCTTGTTAACAGGAGCACCACAATGGCACGATCAAAATTTCTCAGACGATTTAGAAAACTATGAAAGATATGGTGATAAATATAACGGTAACTCAGGGTTTTTAGGCGGAGAACGTTATACAGAAAGAAGAAACTATTACCACAAACCAGTAGCAAACTTAAACTGGGATTTTAATATTAATGAAAAACTAGACTTATCTACTGTGTTATATGCATCATGGGGACGTGGTGGAGGAACCGGAGGTCTTGGTAGAGGAAGAGTAAGAAATGATGCAAACGGACTTATTGATTTTGATCAAATAGTTGAAAATAACATTGATTCTGCAACTGATGGTGTTGGTAACTTTGGAGATTCTTATTTAAGAAGATCTTCTGTAAACAACCACAACTGGTACGGTTTATTATCTAACTTAAACGTAGAATTAAATGAAAATTGGTCATTTAATGTTGGTGCTGATGGAAGAACTTATAGAGGTGATCACTTTAGACAAATTAATGATTTCTTAGGTTTATCAGGTTATAATGATAACTTCTTAACAAATAGACCATCAGATTACGTTTTAACTGAAAGTTTTGAAGCTAACCCATGGTCTGCTTTATTTGACTTTGCAGATGAAGATCAAAGATACGACCGTGATTACTCAGAGACTATTAATTACTTAGGAGGTTTTGGTCAAGTTGAATTTACTCAAGGTGGTTTTTCAGCATTCTTCCAAGGAGCATTATCTACTCAATCTTACCAAAGAGAAGGTCGTTTAGTTGGTGTAGGTGACGGTTTAGGTAAATCTGAAAAAATAACTAAAACTGGTTATAATTTAAAAGGTGGTTTAGGATATAAAATTAATGATAAGCATGCATTCTTTGCTAACGCAGGTTTTTACTCTCGTCAACCATTCTTAGATAATATCTTTGCTAACATTAGATATTCAAATGCTTTAGTAGAGCCAGAAATTGATAATGAAGAAATTTCAAGTATCGAAGGTGGTTATAGATTTAAAGGTAAAGAATGGAGAGTAAATGTAGACGTTTATTCAACAAGATGGAGTAACAGATTCTTAGGATTTGGTACTGATTTAGCTGGTCCTGACGGAACTTTAGGTAATGCTGATGACGAGTTTGGTAACTACAGAATTACAGATGTAACTCAGGTGCACAACGGTGTAGAATTTGATTTTGAATACAGACCTATGGCTTCTTTCTTAAGCTTTAGAGGATATGGTTCTATCGGAAACTGGAAATATGATGGAGAAACTCCTTATACTTTACAAAACGATGATACAGGTGAATTCTTAATTACAGATGGTAAAGTTGATTTAACAGACGTAAAAGTTGGTAACGCTCCTCAAACTTCATTTGGTGCTGGTATTAGAGCTAAATTACTAAAAGGACTTTCTGTAGATTTAGATTACAACATCTACACAGATTTATATGAGTTTGTTGACGTAGAAGAAGTTGCAACTGCTGCTTTAGCAGGTAACCAATACTCTTCTGTAAGACTACCTGCTTATACTCTTGCAGATGCAGGTTTAACTTATAACTTTGATTTAGGGTCTAATAAAATGACTTTTAGAGCTAATGTTTACAACCTTTTCAATGCAGACTATATTAACCAAAGAGATGCTTTTGGTTACTACTTAGGTATTGGAAGAACGTTTAACGCTAGCTTAAGATATAACTTCTAATTCTATTAAAAAGAATTAAATTTAAAACCGCTTCTTTACAGAAGCGGTTTTTTTATGCAATATAATTACTACCTTTATAGCCTAATTAATTTAAAAAAAAAATATATGTATTCAACAGTAAAAATGTTACACTCTTATTGGGCATACTTAGTGTTTTTTATGCTAGTTATAGCAACCATAAACGCACTATATAAAACCTTTACAAATAAAGAATATGAAGCAAGAGATTTTAGAATTTCTTTGTTTACCTTAATTGTTTCTCATATTCAATTCTTAATAGGAATTATTTTATGGTTTGTTGCTGATTACTTTGGAGAAATGAGCATGGGAGAAATCATGAAAAATAGCGCCATACGTAATGTAGCTGTAGAACATCCTGTAGCAATGTTATTAGCTATAGCATTTATTACTATAGGATACTCAAAACATAAGAAAAAACTAACTTCAGCAAAAAAACTAAAAACTATTGCTATATTTTACTCTATCGCATTAATATTAGTATTGGCTAAAATACCTTGGTCTACTTGGTTTTAATATAAAAAAAGCGAGCTATATAGCTCGCTTTTTTGTTTAATATTATTATCGATATTTATTTATCGTTGTTCTTTTTGTCTTCAAGTTCTTTAATTAGATAGACATAAACAGGAAAGTGATCACTAAAACCATTGGTAAATCCACCATCTGCAAAACTTCTTAACGGGTAACCTTCCCAACGTCCTTTTTTATTTACTAAGTAGTTTTCATTAAAAATACCAGCTCTATAGTAAGTCCAATTTGTATAATCTTTCTTTAAGAAAGGCTCTGTTAACATAATTTGATCAAATAAACTCCAAGCATCTCTATAAGCAGTAGTACCTAATCCTTCTTTTTTAAACATGTCTATGTAAGGGTTGTAAATACCTTTAAAGTCTACCTTCTTTTTATTTCTTTCTGCTTTTAAAACATCCTTAACACTTGCGTTGGTAGGATCATCGTTTAAATCTCCCATTGTTATTATTTTAGCATATGGATCAATAGATTGTAAGCTATCAATAATACGCTTGTTTAACTTAGCAGCAGCAACTCTTTTAGGTCTACTTCTAGCTTCTCCGCCACGTCTAGAAGGCCAATGGTTAACGATAAAATGCATTTTCTCGCCTTCAAGCTCACCAGATACTAATAATTGGTCTCTTGTGTTTATACGCTTTCTTGTTTCATCATCATAAATCTTTAAAGTATGTGTGCTTCTTGATGTTACTTGAAATAATTTTTTTTGATAAAGTAAAGCAACGTCAATACCTCTGTTGTCAGGAGAGTTAAAGTGAACAATACCATAATCTTTACCCAGAAGTAATGGGTCGTTTACTACATCTTCAAGGACGTTAACGTTTTCTATCTCGCAAACGCCAATAATTGCAGGAGAGTTTCTAGTAAAGTCAGATCCAATTTCTGAAATTACTCTAGCCATATTATGTACTTTCTTCTTGTATATGTCTTGACGGTTTGCTTTAATTTCCATCATTGGACTTGCCTCATCATTTTTTGTAGGATCATTGATGGTGTCAAATAAATTTTCAAGATTATAAAAAGCAACAGTGTGGATTTTAAACTTTTTCTTTTCTTGTGCATTTACATTTATAATACTTATAAATAGTAGTGCAAATAGTAGGTAATTAAAATGTTTCATTAAAAAGTGTTTGTTACGTTTTTGTTATGTTATTTACAAAACTCCTGCCAAAAGTAGATATTTATTATAAATAATGTAAATTTGTACGCCTTAAATAATAATTATTTAATGGTAAAACAAAGTTTTAACAACAAATTCACTTATGAAAAAAAGTTTTTTATTTTTCTTATTTGGAGTTTTTTCAACGTTTACAGTGCTTGCGCAGCAAACTATTGTAAAAGGTAGTGTAAAAGATGCCGTAACCGATGAACCAATTCCGGATGTAACAGTAACAATTGAAGAGTCTAACTTAACAACTAAAACAGATGCTTTTGGTCAATTTGCTTTTAAGCAAAACCTACCTTTAGGAGAACAGATTCTTAAAATTGAAAAAGTAGATTATACCACAAAAAGATATCCTATTGTGGTTAATGAAGGTAAAACATTAGATATACAAGATATGACTTTATCTTATAATGCTAGTGATAAAAAAGACCTTTATATCATTTCTATTTCTGATGATCAGTTAAATAGTG
This sequence comes from Mesoflavibacter sp. CH_XMU1422-2, assembly GCF_037029245.1. Classification (NCBI taxonomy): domain Bacteria; kingdom Pseudomonadati; phylum Bacteroidota; class Flavobacteriia; order Flavobacteriales; family Flavobacteriaceae; genus Mesoflavibacter; species Mesoflavibacter sp. CH_XMU1422-2. Next base: position 135,043 of record NZ_JAYMEE010000056.1, read on the forward strand.
AAGATGATGGATTAACAAGTAATGTGTCCGGACTATTACAATCATCTAGAGATGTATTTTTAAATGCTGCTGCATTTGATTTTAGTGCAACTTTTTTTAGACCAAGAGGATTAGATAACGCTAATGGAAAAGTGTTGATCAATGGTTTAGAAATGAACAAACAAGCAACCGGAAGACCACAATGGGGAAATTGGGGAGGAATTAATGATTTACAACGTAATCAAGAATTCTCAATGGGTAGTACGCCTAACGATTTTAACTTTGGTGATTTAGCAGGTACAAACAATATTGTTATGCGTGCTTCTAAATATCGTGAAGGTGGTCGTTTATCTTTTGCTTCTGCAAATAGAAGTTACGAAGGACGTATAATGGCAAGTTATAACTCTGGACTAATGGAAGACGGATGGGCATATAGCCTTTTAGCTTCAAGAAGATTTGGTGATGGAGGTTATATTGACGGAACACTTTATGATGCAAACTCTTTTGTTGCTGTAGTCGAAAAGAAAATTAACGATAAACACAGCTTAAACTTCACATCTATCTACGCACAAAACAGAAGAGGTAGATCAACAGCTATTACAGAAGAAGTTTTTAGATTAAAAGGAAGACAATACAACCCATTTTGGGGAGATTTAAATGGAGATATAAGAAACTCTAGAATTAGAAGAATTGAAGAACCAATCCTAATGTTAAATCATTATTGGGATATTTCTGAAAAAACATCTATAAACACAAACATAGGTTACCAATTTGGACAAATAGGTAATACAAGAATAGATAACGGAGGAACAAGGTTAGTTAGATTTAATGGTCAAGATAGTTATATTGGAGGAGCTAGAAATACAGACCCAACTTACTACCAAAACTTACCAAGCTATTATTTAAATGTTGATGGTGGTCCAACAGCTTACGATTACGAACAAGCATACATCGCGCAACAAAACTTTGTAAACGATGGTCAATTTGATTGGAATGCATTATACACAGCAAATTCAACTTTTGAAAACTCTGTATATGCAGTACAAGAAGACAGAATAGACGATAAGCAGTTAATGGCTAATATTATTTTAGCTTCAGAATTATCAGACAATATTAGATTAAATGCATCTGTTAACTACAGAAACCTTAAAAGTGAAAACTTTGCAGAAGTTTCAGACTTATTAGGTGGATCAGGATATTTAGATGTAGACTTTTTCTCTGATGAGCCAGCACAAAATACAGACGGAACTTTAACAACAGCTCAATCTGATGTTAGAAACCCAAACAGAATTGCTAGAGAAGGAGATAGATATAAGTATAACTATGAAATTGATGCTAACGTATTAAGCGGTTTTGCACAAGCAGTATTTAAGTACAGTAAAGTAGATTTTTATTTAGGAGGAAGCATTTCTAAAACAGATTACCAAAGAACAGGTTTATTTGAAAACGGATATTTTGTAGGTAACTCTTTTGGTAAAGGTCCAAAAGTAGAATTTGAAAACTTTGGCGCTAAAGCAGGTTTAACATATAAAATTTCTGGACGTCACTTATTAGATTTTAACGGTGTATACATGACTAAAGCACCAAGTATTAGAAACACGTTTGCAAACGTAAGACAATCTAATATGTTGTTACAAGATGTAGATAGCGAAAAAATAACAAGTGTAGATGCAAGTTATATTTTCCGTTCTCCAATAGTTAAAGCTAGACTTACAGGTTTTTACTCGACAACAGAAGACGGAACAGATACAGGTTTCTTCTTTAGTGAAGGTGCAGGAAACAACTTAGTGCAAGAAGCAATTACAAATATCGAAACGCAACGTATAGGAGGAGAATTAGGTATAGAAGCACAAGTAACACCAACAATTAAAGTAAAAGGTGCTGCATCTTTTGGTCAGTACATTTATAACAACAATCCAAACTTAACTTATTATAGTCAAGAGTTTGGAACAGGTACAGCTCAATTTGGTGACGGTACAACAAACTTAAAAGACTTACACGTTGCTGGTGGACCAGAAAGAGCCTTCCAAATAGGTTTTGAATATAGAGATCCAGACTATTGGAATATAGGTGTAACAGCAAACCATTTCTCTAACGCTTATGTAGATCCAAGTGCATTAAAAAGAAGTGCTGCTTTTGTAACAGACCCAGAATTATATTCAGAAACTCAATTTCAAGATAATACCCAAGGAGGTCAAAATTACGTAGTTACTGGAGGAGAAATAAATGATGTAGATCCTACAGTTGCAAAGCAATTATTACAACAAGAACAATTTGACGATTACATGTTAGTAAACATTATAGGAGGTAAATCTTGGAAAGTAAATGACTACTTTATCGGATTTTTTGCTACAATAAATAACGTATTTAATCAAGAGTATCGTACAGGTGGTTTTGAGCAATCAAGACGTGTAGATTACAGAAGTCAATTGCAAGAACAAACAAATCCAAACGGACCTGTTTTTGGTAATCGTTATTTTTATGGTAACGGAACTACTTATTATTTAAATGTTTACGTAAGATTTTAATATATTTATAGAAAAAAATAATTTAAGAAAAGATGAAAAAAATAAATTTAAACAAAATAGCAGTACTTTTAGTAAGCTTAGTTGTACTAACAGGCTGTGTTGAAGACGATAACTTTGATGTACCTTCAACAATCGAAGGAATTTCAGAATACCCAAATACAGATGCAGAATTTAATACTTTAAGTGGTGTTTTAGGCGCATTTGGTAGTAACGGTGACGAGCCATACACTTACGAAGCAGCTAGCGAAACAGTATCAGAAAAATATACAATAGGTTACGTTGTATCTAGTGACGAAGGTGGTAACTTTTATAAGCAATTAGTAATACAAGACGCACCAGAAAATCCAACAGCTGCAATTGTAGTGCAAGTAGATAAAAATCCATTATTTACTCAATACGAATTTGGTAGAAAAGTATATGTTAAGCTTAACGGATTAACTGTAGGCGAAAGTAATGGAGTATTACAACTTGGTCGTCTTAATGGAGATGAAATAGATGAAATAGCTAGTACATTAGTGCCAAATCATATTATCAGAACTAGTGAAGTTGCTACAATAGTACCTAAAGAAGTAACAATATCTCAGTTTAGTGATGAGCTTGAAAGTCAGTATATCAGATTAAATAATATGCAATTTGAAAGAGATATTGTTATGGGAGATAATCCATTAACATTTGCATCCGAGACTACAGATAGTTTTGATGGAGAACGTTTATTAGAAAGCTGTGCAACAGGTGGATCAGTAATTTTAAGTACAAGTACTTTCTCAGATTTTAAAGGTTTACCATTACCTGCAACTTCTGGTTCTATTGATTGTATTTTGACTAGAGATTATTTTGATGATTTTTATACAGTTTACGTTAATACTCCAGAAGCAATAAACTTTGATAGTACAGAAAGATGTGATCCTTTTGATATAAATGATTTTAATATTATTTATCAAGAAGATTTTACTGATGGTTTTGTAGGTTGGGAAGTTACTAACACAGTTGGAACTAAACAATGGTCAGCAAACGATTTTGGAGGAGAGTTTTATGCACGTGGTTCAGCTTTTTCAGGTGGTTCAATTGTACAAATGGTTAGCTGGTTAATTTCTCCAACAATCGATTTTGATGCACAAGAAGATGAACAACTGGTATTAGAAATTGCTGATGCTTATTTTAATGGAGAGGCTTTAAAAGCTTACTACTCTAATGATTATGTAATTGGAAGCGATCCTTCTACTGCTACATGGATAGAAATAGGTACACAGGAGATTGAAGCTCTTCCAGATAATACAGGGTTTTTTGATAATGAATATGATCAAACTGACTTAATTGATCTTTCAGGAGTTTCAGGTAATGCAGTTCTTGCTTTTGTTTACGATAGTAATAATGCTACTGTTTCATCTACAGTGGACTTAAGCGATGTAAAGATTTTAACACCACAATAAATTAAAATATTTATTTATTCTGTAACCACTTCTTAGCCGAAGTGGTTTTTTTATTTCAACATATGACAACATTTGATCAATTTTTCTTTGCTATATTTTCTGCATTTAAACTTAAGTTTAAACAAAAAGCTAACAGTATTGCCTTATTTTATATTTCAATACTTCAAATCGCTTTATTATTTGTTATAGGTGCTTTTCTTGTAACGTTTCTTAGTAAGATGCATGTTAAAACAATGTCTACATCTAGTATTTGGACGTTATTCATCATATTTTCAATAATCATTCATCTTAAAAATTGGATGAAGTATAATGGTAAAAGCCGAAAGGTTTTAAACGCAAAATTCAATAAAAGTAAAAACAACTATAATACAAGTATACTTTTATTATTACCTATAGGTTGTATTATTTTAGGATTAATTCTTTTAAAAAGTATTTGATCTTAAAAGAAGATATCTTGAGCTAATCTATAAGTGTTAGCATGTGCGCCAACAATTACTTTAATATCAGGACTATAACCGCCACCCATACTACACATTACCGGTATGTTTTGAGACTTACAAATATCTAAAACAAATTGGTCGCGCTGTTTACAGCCTTCTATAGTTAAGCTAAGTTTACCTAATTTATCGGTAGCAATTACATCTACACCACATAAATAATAAATAAAATCGGGTTGTTGACTTTTAATTAATAGTGGAAGTGTTTCTTGCAATATTGATAAATACTCAGCATCACCAATATTGTTTTCTAATTCAATATCTAAATCGCTTTGTTCTTTTTTAAAAGGATAGTTGTTTTTTCCGTGCATAGAAAAGGTGAAAACAGCTGAGTCATTATTAAAAATTTCTGCAGTTCCATTACCTTGGTGTACATCTAAATCTACAATTAAAATTTTTTTAGCTAAACCATTATTTAAAAGAAATCTGGCGCCTATTGCTTGATCATTAAGCATGCAAGATGCTTCGCCACGGTTAGTATATGCATGATGTGTGCCTCCAGCAATATTCATAGCAATACCATATTTTAAGGCGTACTCACTAGCCTTTATAGTGCCATCTGCAATAATAATTTCACGTTCAATTAATAATTCACTTAATGGAAACCCAATTTTTCTTGCAGCACGTTGGTCTAGTGTAATATTTAATAAATCGTAAAAATAGTTAGCATCATGGACTGCTAAAATAGGATTTTCATTTAGCATTTTTACAGGCTCAAAAAAATTATCCTCTATACAAGTCCCTTCATGTATTAATTGCTCAGGAAGCAACTCGTACTTCAACATAGGAAACCGATGTCCTTCTGGTAAAGGATGACAATAGATAGGATGATAAGCAATTTTCAACATCTATTTATGCAGTTTTAGTTGAATACGCTTTCGCGGAAGATCAACACTTAACACCTTAACAATAATCTGTTGATGTAAATGCACGTGCTCATTCACATCTTTTACAAAACTGTCTGATAAGTTAGAGACGTGTATTAAACCGCTTTCTTTAATACCAACATCTACAAAGCAACCAAACGCAGTAATATTATTTACAATACCAGGTAATAATTGTCCTTCGCGTAAATCTTCAATCGTTTTAATGTTTTGATTAAAAGTGAAAACTTTTGCCTGCTCACGTATATCTAAACCTGGTTTTTCAAGTTCTTTAACAATGTCTTCTAAAGTTAAAAGACCAACTTCTTCTGTAATATATTTTTTTAAATTAATCTTTTTTAAAGTAGAGGTATTACCTATCAATTCTTTTACCGAAACACCTTCGTCTTTAGCCATTTTAGTAACAATAGCATAGCTTTCTGGATGTACTGCAGAATCGTCTAACGGATTATCTCCATCTTTTATTCTTAAAAAACCAGCGCCTTGTTCAAATGCTTTATCGCCTAATCTTGGTACATTTTTAATGTCTTTTCTACTAGAAAAGGCACCTTTTTCGCTTCTATAGTTTACTATGTTTTCTGCTAATTTTGGACCAATTCCAGACACGTAACTTAATAAACTTTTACTTGCAGTATTTATATTTACACCAACTGCATTTACACAATTTTCTACTACAACATCTAATTGCTTTTGCAATTTATTTTGGTCTACATCGTGTTGGTATTGTCCAACACCAATAGATTTGGCATCAATCTTAACTAGCTCGGCTAAAGGATCTTGAAGACGTCGACCAATTGAAACTGAACCACGAACGGTTACATCGTAATTAGGGAATTCTTCTCGCGCAATTTTTGATGCTGAATAGATACTAGCTCCAGCTTCGCTAACCACAAAAACTTGTACATCGGTTTTAAATCTAATTTTTCTTACTAAAGCTTCGGTTTCTCTAGATGCTGTTCCGTTACCAATTGCTATAGCTTCTATTTGATACGCTTCAGTTAACGTGCTTAGCTTTTTTAAGGCACCAATTTGGTCGTTTTTTGGCGCATGCGGATAAATAGTTTCGTTATGTTTTAAATCACCTTTTTCGTCTAAACAAACTACTTTACATCCAGTTCTAAAACCAGGATCTATAGCCAAAACACGTTTTTCGCCTAAAGGCGATCCTAACAGTAATTGTTTTAAGTTTTTGGCAAAGATGTTTATCGCTTCATCATCTGCTTTTTCTTTGGCATTTTGTAATGCTTCGTTACTTAACGATGGAAATAATAATCGTTTGTAAGCATCGGTTATTGCTATTTCTATTTGATCGGCGCAAGCGTTGTCCGACTTTATAATTTTTCGGTCTATACGTTCTAAAGCGCGATCATTATCAACTTCAATTTTTACTCGAATAAAGCCTTCTTTTTCGGCTCTAAGAATAGCTAATAATCTGTGCGATGGTATGCGATTTAGACTTTCTTCCCAATCAAAATAATCTTTAAATTTTTGAGCTTCTTCATCATCTTTTTTTGTTTTTGCCACTTTCGTGGAAATCATAGCATAACGCTCTAATTGTTGTCTTAAACTAGTCCTAATATCGGCACGTTCGTTAATCCATTCGGCAATAATATGTCTTGCGCCTTCTAAAGCGTCTTCGGTAGATGTTAATTCACCTTTTATATACTTAACCGCGATGTTTTCTATATCATTAGCATTTTGACTCATTATGATTTTTGCTAATGGTTCTAATCCGTTTTTTCTTGCAGTTTCGGCTTTAGTTTTTCGGCTTTTCTTGTAGGGTAAATATAAATCTTCAAGTGTTGTACTGTCTTGGCAAGCTTCAATTTTCGTTTTTAATTCGTCTGTTAAAACGTCTTGTTCTTCTAATGCTTTTAGTATGGTTGCTTTTCGTTTTTCAAGTGTTTCAAATTCTTCTTTATATTTAACAATTGCACCAATTTCAACTTCATCTAAATTACCAGTTGCTTCTTTACGGTATCTAGAAATAAAAGGAACTGTACAATCTTGATTTAAAAGAATAACAGTGTTTTTTATAGAGGTTTCTGATAGATTAGTTTTGGATTGAATGTAGTTTAATAGAAGCATAATTTCTTTAAAAAATGAAAGGCAAATATAAATGTTATGATTAGCAAAAATACGTCATATATCGTATAGTTTTGAGTCTTCTTTAAACCTAGTTTTGTTTTAAATCATAATTACATTTAAAATGAAACATTTACTATTAATCTTAACCTGCTTTATTTCTTTTCAAACAATTTCTCAAACCAAGCTATTAAAAGATGTGTCAAGTACTAAGCAAATGTCTGTAGAAGTTACGACACTTTTTAAGCAAAATAAAATAAATGAAGCTTTTCAAATCCTTACGCCATATTGGCCAATACCAGAAAACGAGATAGAAACTTTAAAAGAAAAAATTATTAAGTATACCAATATAATTAGTGATCGTTTTGGAGCGCCTTTTAATTATTTAAAAGTGAAAGATGAAACTATTAGTGATATAGCAAAACGCGAAACATATTTAATCCAATATGAAAATACAGCAGTACGTTTAATCTTTACCTATTACAAAAGTAAAAACGGTTGGATTGTAAATGCCTTTAAATGGGACGATAATTTTACTGAAGAATTTGTAACTACTAAATAATTTAAGATGAAACATATATTAGTAAGTTTAATTTTACTATTTGTAGTAAAAGCAAATTCACAAACCATAGATTGGCAAAATGCGCCACTTAATCCAGCTGCAGAATATTATACACTTAATCATTACAATTTAAATGGTGAAGTAAAAAAATCTTATTCTCTAGATTTTGTAGAGAGAACTCTAAATCTAGATTTTAATGAAGACGGTTTTTTAACTAAAAAGCTAACATCTGGACCAAGTAAATCTTTTAGAAGAAAATACGAATATTCTTATTCTAGTTCTGGGATAATAAAATCTTTAAAAGAAACAGCAATAAATAGTAAAGATGAAGTTACATATACTTCTATATTCGATTTTATTTACAATAAAGATGGTTTAATCTATAAAAAGATAAGCAAAGAAAACAATTACACAACTCAATTTAACTATGATAATTATAAACGATTAGTGTCCATTAAAACTATTAATCCAGACGGTAGCCAAAATGACTTGATAACATTTAAATACAATCAAAAAGGTCAATTAACTGAAGAAAGAAAAGAATCTAAATATGGTAAGTATTTAATAACATTAAGTTATGAAATTAATGGTGATAAATTAAAAATTAATGCTAGCTCTTATAAAGATGGAGAGCTAATTAAAAAAGGAATTTACTCTCCTGGTGTTTTAAATCGTTACAAATCTTTTTCTTTTTCTAACAATCCACAAGCATTTGAATTTACAAAAGACGGTCACGAAGCGTATAAAAAAAATGCTATAGATATGAGTTTTGACCAGTATGGTAATTTTAGAAGAAAATATTCTAAAATATTTGAAAAGGTTTTGGATGAGACAGAAATAACGTATTACAACGGTATAGAAAGTAAAATTCAAGAACATAAAAATAACTCTAATGTAGTTACAAATTGTATGTCTGGAGACTGTAATAATGGATACGGAGAATACAAATTTGATGATATGACTATTACAGGATATTTTGAAAATGGTCAAGCTAACGGTTATGCAAATCAAATTTTTAGTAATGGCGATAATTATATTGGCAATTTTAATGACGGAAAAAGAGAAGGCTATGGTGTTTATACTTGGAAAGCCTCCAATACTATTTATTACGGAGAATGGAAAAACGATAAAATAGCAGGTTACGGTTATCTAACTAAGGATAATATTACATCAGAAGCAGGTATCTATCAAGATGGGAAGTTAGTAACAAACTTAGGTCAAGATTATCTTAATAAAAAGGTGGGTAATTCATGTCAAGGTAACTGTGTAGACGGTTATGGGGCTATCATATACAATAACCAAGATTCTTATATAGGCTTTTTTAAAAATGGAAAACCATACAAAGTAGGAACAAGAAAATGGAAAGCAAATAATAGACTTTATGTGGGGCAATTTAATATAAATGGAGAGCCAACGGGAAATGGTCATGTATCAACCTTAGATTATATTTATTTTGGAAGTTTTATTAATGGCGAAGTTACAGGTAAAGCCATTAAAGTAAATAAAAAGACTAAAAAATTAGAAGTCATAAACATTAAAAAAACAACTCCTTCTTTAAATACAACAACTAATGTTAACACTAATAGTAATGTAGGTTGTGTATCTGGTAATTGTAATAACGGTTATGGAGAATATAAAGGTCAAACCTATACAATTAAAGGAGTTTTTAAAAACGGTAAAGCTAATGGTTATGGTCTGCAAACTTATGAAGGATCAGGGTTTTATGAAGGAAACTTTGTTAATGGATCAAGAGAAGGTTATGGACTATACAAATGGTACGAAACAGGAAGTACATACTTTGGTCAGTGGAAAAATGGTAAACAAAACGGTTACGGTTATTATTCAAAAAATGGAAAAATAACAGAAGTTGGTTTTTATCAAGAAGGAAAAAGAACAAGAAATTTATTATCACAGAACTATCTTGATAACAGAAAGATTAATAATTGTATAGGAAATTGCAAAGATGGTTTTGGGACCTATTTTTTTACTAACGGAGACACATATCGTGGATTTTTCTCTAACGGGAAAAAACATTATTTCGGAAGTTATTTCTGGAAAAATGGGACTTCTTATTTTGGAGAATATTATTACGATAAAGCAAATGGAATAGGTGATGAGTCATATAAGACATCAGGAACAAGGTACTTTGGTAGTTTTACTAATGGTCAAAGAGATGGTTTTGGTGTGTTTTTTAATAAATCAAGGACAGTAGATAGTTATGGTATTTGGTCTAATGGTACCTTAATAACAAGGTATTAATTGCTGAAAATAATTAATAATGAACAAAATAAATAAAATACTATTTACTACAGTTTTATTAGGTTTCCAATCTCTTAGCTTTGCTCAATCACTTCCTGATATAAGTAACATAGATTACGGTTTTACACAAAAGGTTGTAAAAGTAAAGGCTATTAGCTACAATCTAAATAAAGAGCCAATTAAAACAACTGTATATCAATTTAACAAAAATGGCTTTATAAAAGATTACCATATTGAAAATTTAAAAGACAATTCTTGGCAAAAAACAAAAAGCTATTACAAAAATGACAGACTTTATAAACGAGTTTTTAAGTACAGTAACACTAAGAAAAATAAAAAACATTCTTATACTTATAATACTAGCGGACAACTAATTAAAGAAACTATAACTCATAAAAATGGAGAAAGTAATAATATTGTTTACGATTATAAAAACAATAAGTTGCACCAAATTAAATCAGATATAAACAACTCTAAAACCACTTATTTTTATTCTATAAAAGGAAATCTTTACAAAGCCATTAAAACTCAAAAAGGTCAAAATGAAATAGAGCAAAATATCCATTATCTCTATCTTGAAGGAAAAGAAATTACATCATACGTATCGCTAAACTCAAATGTTTTAGTGACAACATATCAAAATGATTTTACATTGCAGTTTGACTTAAATGAAAATGAATTTGCTATCAATAAATTACAAAAAGGTATTAAGCGTTTTAACGAAGAAGCACCAAAGGATAACTTGCCTTTTAGCTTAAGAAGTTATTCTAACCAAACAGCACAATTTTACTCAAAAAACAAGGATAAATTAAAAGATTCTAAAATTGTCTATTTTGATTATGTAACAGATGACCAAAAGAATAAAATAACTTATGCTAAAGCAGATGTTGATGTAAAAACCAAAACCATCACTAATATTCAATTTTATAAAACAAGTTTACTTAACAGAACTGTTGTTGGCGAAACTAAATTTAATGATAAAGTGCTTGAAAAATTTAAGGATATTCACCAAAGTCTAAATCAATTATAATACATGACATCTCAAAACATATATGAAGTCAAACCACTATCACAACAAGATAGAAAAAAGCTTAAGCGCCAATATGTGTATGTTGTAACGTTTGGTGCTTTTGTAGGTGCAATTTTTTTCTTCATTTATAATTTTGTGTTGTCAACAGGTCAAATGGGAAACATACCTGTTTTAGTTTTTGCATCTTTCGCCCTTATTTTTACTCTATTTATCTCCTACTTTTTTTGGGGTATTTATCTAGATTTAAAAAAAGGAATAAAATATTGCTATACAGGTATTGTTACCGATAAGAGAATAGATAAACATACTACTTCTTCTGCCCAACACAATAGAGCAGCTGGATCGCATAGAAATGGTTCTTCACGTAAAAATACACAAACACATTATTACATTACAATAGAAGACAAACAACACAGTGTTAATTATAAACAGTTTTCTCAGGTTAAAATAAATGATAAAGTTTACCTAGAAGTTAGTCCCAAAAAAAAGGAAGTTTTAGCCTTTAATGTTTTAGAAAAAAATATTGAAACAACAGAGTCGTATAATTCAACAATAAGAAAGCAAAATTTTGATAATATAGAAAAATCTCTTCCTATGAGAGAAAATGATATTGAATTAGTCAAAAAAATATTTTTCAAAAAAACACGAAAAAACCTAATATATCTAATACCAATTACAGTCTTGCTTTTTGTACTATGGAAAGGTATTTTTATATTTCTAATACCATTGATTATAGCATTTGTTTACTACTCTTTTAAATTCTTTATTCAAATTAATCAATATGCAAAATTTAAACGAAATGGGTATTTAAAATCACTAAATAAGGTTAAGGTAATAGATAAGTTAAAGACAACTTCTAACACAAAATCTACAGCTTTTCAAATAAAAACTAGTAACGGTGTTATTAATGTGTCAGAACATATTTATAATAAAGTACAAGCACATCAAAATTTACTTTTACACAAAGCTACTTTTGTAAACATATTGTACGACGTTAGTATAGATGAATTAAACAGTTAAAAAATCTCTTATAATATTTCAATAAACCGGATAAATATAAAATCATATGAATAGCTTTTCTTCTATTTTAGAAAAACCATTAAAATATTATTCCCAATGGGATTTTTTAGTGTTTACATTACTTACAGCGCTATCCATTTGGAGCGGACAAACAACCGTATTTTATGTGATTTTATTTTTCTGGTGGAACGAGCTTATTAGAATAATTATAGATAGGATTTTTTTCAAAAGAAATAAAAATGCTGTGCTTGCCAGCAATAAAACAACATCCATATTTGGTTCTATTATACAAATGATAGGTTATTTTATTTTTATTGTTGTCTTTTTCGGGTTTATGGCAAATTGGAATAATGAAGTACTTATTTTTACTAACATGAAAGTACTATTCTTTAGAAACTGGTTTTTTAATATTAACCTATTATTTGTGACTATAGAACGTGTATTACTACACATAAAACAAACACCAGTTAAAGTTAGTTTTGGTGCTTTTACACCTAATATGTTAGTGCTTCATGTATCTATTATTTTAGGAGTTATTCTTATGCTTTTTATAGTACGTAACTTTCCAGAAACGTTTACACCAACAAATTTATTTGGATCTGTACTTATTATTTTCCCTTTTTTAATGATAAGAGCACTTGCTTTATACCTTAGAATACGATATAAATAAAAAAGAGGTGTAATTTAAAATTTACACCTCTTTTTCAATATTCAAATAATTATTAATTAGACTCGTTTTGAGCGTCTTGTATCATTTTTTCATTTGGTAAAATAGCAATATTTACACGTCTATTTTTAGCACGTCCTTCGGCAGTACTGTTATCATACATTGGTTGTGTTTCTCCAAACCAATTTGTTGTTAATCTCGTGCTGCTAATTCCATTGCTAGTTAAGTAATTAGTTACTGCATACGCACGGTTTTTAGAAAGTGTCATGTTATAATCGTCAGATCCAGAACTATCTGTATGACCTACGACTAATAAATTAGTATCTGGGTATTCTTTAAATACACCTATTAATTTGTTTAATGTAGCTTGTGAAGCAGCGTTTATGTTATACTTTTCAGTATCAAAATAGACACCACTATTTTCATCAAACGTAACAACAATACCATCGTCCACACGTTCTACTTCTGCGCCTGGTATTTCTTGCTCAATTTCTTGAGCTTGCTTATCCATTTTCTTTCCTATAAGTACTCCAGCAGTACCACCAACTACACCGCCAATTACGGCTCCTAATTCTCCGTTTCCGCCTTTTCCTACGTTATTACCAATAATAGCACCTAAAACAGCGCCACTTGTTGCACCAATAACAGCACCTTTTTGTTTATTATTAGCATTTTTTACTGCATTACAGTTGGTTAGTCCAATGCACATTAGTAGTGTTAGACTGAATATTGAAATCTTGTTAATTGTCTTTTTCATGGTTTTTTAGTTTTAAATTTTGGTAAAGTTCATTGTAATTACAAATGGTTGTCCGTCTAAACTAACGGTTTGTTTCCATTGCATGTTGGTGTCTGATAACTGAGATAGATTAACACGGTAACCTTGGTTAGTTTCAGATTTGTTTTTTTCGTTGGTTGGCTTTAATAAAAAGTCGTATAATCCCATTTCTGGACTTACTTCTTGTATGGTAAATACAAAGTTTCTTTCGCCAGGCATACATCCTGCCGAGTTAATTGTATAAATTCCTGTGTTGTTGTTAGGAATAAATTGCCAAGTACTACCTTCAAAACAAGATTTTGAAGCATCGTCAAAAAGTGTAACGTTAAAAGTACCTGTTTGGTTGTAGGTAATCGAGTTTAAAACCCAATCGCCTTTAATGACTTTTTTAGATTCTCTCACGGTTTTTGGAGTTCCGCAAGATATAATACTTAAAGTCACTAATAATAAAATTAGTCGTTTCATAGTAATGGTTTTTGGTTTGTAACTATTATAAGTTACGAAAATCATCACTTTTTAGACGACTAATTAAGACAAGTTTATCAGATCTTTCACTTTGCAGGTTTTATTGTAAACCGCAGTTTGTCAACACTTTAACTGTTATTTTAAAGTGTTTTGTTTTAACAATTTTTAACTTTAACAACTAAAAAAAATAAATTTTAAATCATTAATAAACTTCAATTTTTATTAGAACACTAATACGTGACTTTATTTAAATAAAAGTTATTATTAAAAACTAGAAAACTAATTATTTAAAACTTTAATAGGTGATAAGAACTTTCTTTTTGGTTAAAATAGCCAAAGAATAAGTCGTTTTTATGAAAAAAAACATCTTCACCACTAGAGTATTTTAATGTCGATTTATAGTCTTTTATTTTATTAAAAGGTGTTGATTCAAAACTACCTTTTACATGATTAAAATTAGAATCTAAAATTGAATTAAAATAAGTAGACTTTGTAGTTGTATAAGAATTAAATGAAAGATAAGTAGTGTTATAACCTGTAAAATTTCCATTTACAGTATTTACTGATCCCATATTTGGTTGGGTAATAACTTGAAAACCTCCTAAAGTTAGATAGTAATTACCATCATTTTTTGTAACATTGATTCCGATATTACCATTATTTATTTTTCTAAGATATTTTCGGGTTTCTTCTAACTCTCTAGTAGTAACAAATGGTAAAGCTGTTTGACCTTCTTGTATTATTGGAGAATTTTTAAAATGTATTTTTTTATCTTTAAAAATATTGAATTCTTTAATGACTTTTGAATCAAAATCTGAGATCACAAACTTTAAAGTTTCTTTAGATGAAGCTATTTGATAGATGTTATTCTCAAAAATAAAGGAGTTATAGTTTTTAAATTCGTGACTTTTAGATTTTGGATAAGGATAGATTTTGTAATCTAAATTTAGTTGCTCTAAATCTATTTTATATAAATGTGTTGCCAATTCGTTGACATCAAAAGTTAAGTATATGGATTTATCATTTTGATACATTTTGTTTTTGGCAGAAGTTTGTTCAATCGAGTTAAAAACTCTTTGTTCAATTTTGGTTATGTTTGTTTTTTCTTTACCAGAAAACATAAAAAGACCATACTGAAATTTTGTGCTAATTAAGTTAGTTTCGTCTTTAATTTCTTCTAATTCAAAAGATTTTACTAAATCAAATCCTTCATTATTATATACTCTAAGATTAAGTATAGAATCACTATTAGCAGATAAAATATATAATTTGTTTTTATAGTTGATAGCGTCTAAAAATAGGTCATTATCTAAATTAAGATCAACCTCGATAGATTCTCCTGAAAAATTATTAAAATCTAATTTTAAAATTGAGAATTTATTTCTAGAATCATTAGTGTAAAGTACGTGGTAGTTGTTTTGTTTGATACTAAAGCCTAAAACTTTGTTGTATTTAGATTTTATGTTTTTTGTTTTAATAAATTGTGTAGAATTAACTTTAAAGTTAGAATCACTTAAGTAAGCATAGATATCTTTGTTTTCAACTAAAATTATAGCTAAATCATTAGTTATAGAATTAGAAATAGTGTAAGAATTTTTTCTAACTCGTTTAGACATTTCAAGGTTTTTAAAAGTCAAAACTTCAGTTTGACTCCATAAAGAAAAGCTACAACAAAAAAGTAAAAAACAAAACATGTACCTCATAACCTAACTAATCTGCAACCCATTTTTGACCGTTGTATCAGGATTTACAAATACTAAATCACCTTCGGCATTTTCGGTCATTAAAATCATACCTTCACTTTCTACACCACGTAAAGCTCTTGGTGCTAGGTTAACTAAAACCGTTACTTGTTTACCAACAACTTCTTCTGCAGTAAAACTCTCGGCAATACCAGAAACAATAGTGCGTACATCTATGCCAGTATCTACTTTTAAAACTAGTAATTTTTTGGCTTTAGGCATTTTTTCGGCTTCTATTATAGTTCCGACACGTAAATCTAATTTTGTAAAATCATCAAAAGTAATGGTGTCTTTTGGTGGCTCTACTTTTTTGTTAGCAGCTTCGTTAGCTTTTTTACTAGCTTCTAATTTATCTAATTGAATTTGAATGTCTTTGTCTTCAATTTTATTAAAAAGTAATTCGCTTTGACCAATTTGGTGATTAGCTGGTAATAACACGTCTTTTGTTGAAATGTCACTCCAAGACATCTCGACTGCGCTCGATGTGACATTTAAAATTTGCTTTAATTTAGCTGAAGTAAAGGGTAAAAACGGTTCTGATAATGTAGCTAAAGCGCTAGCAATTTGTAAAGCGACATACATAATGGTTTGTGTGCGAGCTTCGTCTGTTTTTACTAATTTCCAAGGTTCTTCATCTGCAAGATATTTATTACCAAGTCGTGCTAAATTCATTAGTTCTTGACTTGCTTCTCTAAAACGATAACGTTCTAAAGAGCTTTCAATAACCGCAGGATAGGCTTTTACAGCAGCTAACGTCTCTTCATCTATAGCTGTAAATGTTGAAGGCGTTGGCACAATACCATTATAATATTTGTTAGTTAAAACGACAACACGATTAATAAAGTTACCAAAAATAGCAACAAGTTCGTTGTTGTTTCTAGCTTGAAAATCTTTCCATGTAAAATCGTTATCCTTGGTTTCTGGTGCGTTAGCGGTTAAAGTGTAACGCAAAACATCTTGTTTACCAGGAAAATCTTTTAGGTATTCTGGTAACCAAACAGCCCAATTTTTTGAGGTTGATAATTTATTGCCTTCTAAATTTAAAAATTCGTTAGCAGGTACATTATCCGGTAAAATGTAGCTACCTTCTGCTTTTAGCATAGACGGGAAAATAATACAGTGAAACACAATATTATCTTTACCAATAAAGTGAACTAATTTAGTGTCTTGGTCTTTCCAATATGGTTCCCAATCTTTTCCTTCGCGTTCTGCCCATTCTTTAGTAGAAGAGATGTAGCCAATTGGCGCATCAAACCAAACGTAAAGTACTTTTCCTTCGCCACCTTCAACAGGAACAGGAATTCCCCAATCTAAATCACGAGTAACTGCACGCGGACGTAATCCATCGTCTATCCAAGATTTTACTTGTCCGTACACGTTTGGTTTCCAGTCTTTTTTATGACCTTTTAAAATCCACTCGCGTAAAAAGTTTTCGTGTTTATTTAACGGTAAAAACCAGTGTTTAGTTTCTTTTAAAGTTGGTGTATTACCTGTTATTGCAGATTTAGGATTGATTAAATCTGTGGCGTTGTGCGATGTACCACACTTTTCGCATTGGTCACCATAACTTTCTTCATTACCACATTTTGGACAAGTTCCAATCACAAAACGATCGGCTAAAAATTGTTTAGCCTCTTCGTCGTATAATTGCTCTGTAACTTCTTCTACAAATTCGTTTTTATCGTATAAGGTTTTGAAAAATTCTGAAGCTGTATCATGATGAATTTTCGCCGATGTACGTGAGTAATTATCAAAGCTAATACCAAATTCTTCAAAAGAATCTTTAATAATTTTATGATATCTGTCTACAATTTCTTGTGGTGTAACACCTTCATTTTTTGCTTTTATAGTAATTGGTACACCATGCTCGTCACTTCCGCAGATAAAAGCAACATCGTTACCGGTTAGACGCTTATAACGTGCATAAATATCTGCTGGAACATAAACACCAGCTAAATGCCCAATATGAATAGGACCGTTAGTATAAGGTAAAGCAGCAGTAATTGTATATCTTTTTGACATCTTAAAATCTTTTTGAAGCCGTAAAAATACACATTTTAACAGCGATTTAGAAAAAAAATGTACATTTACAATATGTCAAAAAACAGATTTATAATTATTACTTTATTGGTGTTTCTTTTTACAGGAACTAACGCCATGATATCCCAAAATACAAACTTTAAAAAACTAACAGAAAATTTGATACAACCACCATATTTAAAAGCTGGTGATACCGTTGCAATTGTAGCGCCATCAGGAATTTTAAAACACAGAAATGAAGAAATTGAACGCGCAAAACGTTTATTAAAACAATGGAATCTTAATGTTGTTGTTGGTAAACATGTGTTTAATCAAGCCAATCATTTTGCAGGTACAGATCAAGAACGTTGTGAAGATTTTCAAAATGCTTTAGATAATCCAAATATTAAAGCTATTTGGTGCGCACGTGGCGGATACGGTACGGTTAGAATTTTGGATAAATTAGATTATACTAAATTTTTAGAACAGCCTAAATGGATTATTGGATATAGCGATATTACAGCACTACATAACCAAATACATAATTTAGGTGTACAAAGTCTACATGCGATGATGTGTGTAAGTTTACCTAAGGATGAAAGTGAAATAGAACAAACTATAGCGACATTTAAAAAAGCCATTTTTGGTGAAACTTTAAGTTATACTTTACAAGGTTCAAATTATAATCAAGTAGGTGAAGTTACAGCACCAATAGTTGGTGGTAACTTGACGATGCTTCATACTATGTTAGGTAGTAAAACTAGCGTTGATACTTCTGGAAAAATATTATTTATTGAAGAAATTGGCGAGTACAAATACCATATAGATCGTATGTTACAAAGTCTAAAACGTGCTGGTTATTTTGATTACTGTAAAGGTGTGATTGTTGGAGATATGAGTAAGCTAAGAAAAAATACGACCCTTTGGGGAACATCTATAGAACAACTAATTTTAGATGCACTTGCCGATTATGATTTCCCGATTGCATTTAATATGCCAGCAGGACACGAAGATGATAATAGAGCTTTAATTTTAGGTAGAAAAGCTACTTTAAAAGTTGAAAAAACAAAATCTACACTTGTATTTGAATAGTAATGGCTAATCACAACCAGCTTGGTAAAAAAGGAGAACAACTTGCAGTCGATTTTTTAATTGAAAATGGCTACGATATTGTTGAACGTAATTACCGTTTTAATAAAGCTGAAGTCGATATTATTGCTCAAAAAAAAGATGTTTTAGCCATCATTGAAGTTAAAACACGATCTACAACAGATTTTGGGAATCCGCAAGATTTTGTAAAACCAAAACAAATAAAAAACTTAGTTAAAGCAGTAGATGAGTATGTGACTGTAAATAACCTAGAAGTAGATGTGCGTTTTGATATTATAGCAATTGTAAAAGAAGAACAGCAATTTAATATTGAGCATTTAGAAGATGCTTTTTTCTTTTTTTAAGATCTTAAAATGCTTTCCATTTTTTTGCCTCTAGCAAGCTCGTCTATTAACTTGTCTAAATATCTAATTTTTTGCATTAAAGGATCTTCAATGTCTTCTACACGGTAACCACAAATTAGACCTTTAATTTTATCAACGTTAGGATTAAGTTTTGGTGCTTTTTCAAAAAAGGTCTCAAAGTCTATTTTAGTTTCTAAAATTGTGTCTATATCTGCATTAGTATAACCTGTAAGCCATATAATAATGGTATGAACATCTTCTTTTGTTTTTCCTTTTTTTTCGGCTTTTGTGATGTAATGTGGATATACACTTGCAAAAGACATAGCAAAGACTCGGTTTTTTTTCATAATTATTAGATAGTAGATTTTAAAGATAACTATTCTTCTAATGTTTTAGAAAAATAATCTTTAAAAGCTTCAAAATCATAAGGTTTTTTAATAATTACTTTGTCTTTGTCAAGTATAAAATAGCTTGGTGTAGCTTTAACATTATAGTTGTTACCTATTTGGTTATCCCATTTTCCTTCTCCAAAAACATGATAAAATTCTGGAAAATCGTAAGTCATGTCTTTCCAGCGGTAACGGTCTTCATCTAATGCAATAGCTATAACTTTTAATTGTTTTTGATCTATTGTTTTTACGTAGTTATGTAGTTGCGGAATTTCTTCTAAACAATGAGAACATGTTGTACTCCAGAATATAATTAGGTAGTTTTCAGCTTCGTCTAAATCATGCATTTTTTTTACCGTTGCTTTACCGTTTTCATCATAAATTACAATGTCAAAATTGTAACCTTTATGACCTATTGATGCATTTTTAAAATTAGTAAGATCTTTTATTAATTCTGTATCGTTATCTGCTTTTGCTATATCTAATAAGTATTTTGTTGCTATATGATTGGCTACTGTTTCTATATTCTCGTAAGCAAATTGAGAATATAATACTTCTAATATTATTTTTTTTACTTTAGGGTTATTACCAATAGCTTTTACAGCAGTATCAATATTTTTTATGTATGAAGCATTGGCTTGGTCTTGGTCTATAAAATTAAAAATATAGTTTAAAGTTGCTTCTATAAGAAAATTTGAGTTTTGTAAAATTGGATTGCTAAAGTTGATATGGTCAAAATATTCTGCTTTTGCTAGTTCTGAAAATGTTTGCGCATCTACATATTTATTAGGGATATATGGCTTACTTGCTGTAATAAAGTTTAGTGACATTTTTCCTTCTGCTGCTTTCTCAAATTCGGTTTGTGTGTTTTGTAAAATTTGTATGATTTTATTAAAATCTTCTTCGTTGTTATCGCCTTTTAGGTAAAAGTTGTTAAGACTATTTGCAACTAATTGAATGCTTTTATTGTAAGAGTTCCAAAGCTTATTTTCTTCAGATTTAATAAAAGTTAGACCATTGTCAAAGTCGTAAGTCAATTCTATATCTTCATTATTATATAAAAAGTCAAAATTATATCGATCTTGTGGTTGATTGTAGACGATGCGGTATGTACCTGCAGGTTGATTTTTATCTAAAGTAAAACTAAATGAACCGTCTTCTTTTATGTCGGCATTATTTACAAATTTGCTGGTTTGTGTTGTTACTTGATATAGAAAGGCAAATTTAAAATCGTCTGTATTTGGGAATTTTCCTTTTATGGTATGTTGTGCTAACGCAAAAAATGGAATTATAGCAAATACAAAAAATAACTTTTTATTCATAGGTTTTATTTTTTTATCAAGTTTCAAAAATTATTCCAAAATAGGTTTTAATACCTGAAGTGCTTTTTCTACTGTTTTTATATTGTCAAAAGTAAGTAATAAACGCAAACCATTACGTGTTTGTTTTTCTTTCATTTTACAAGTTTGTGGATGTGTTTGTACGTATTGTAACACTTTTGTAAAGTAATTACTTTGGTAAAATCCACTCTTTTGGTCGTTAATAAAGTAACCGATAAGTTTACCTTTTTTCATGATTACTTTTTCTACACCTATTTTTGTAGCTATCCATTTAATTCTAACACTATTAAGTAAGTCTACTACTTGAGTTGGTAACTCGCCAAAACGATCTATTAATTGATTTTCGAAAGTGGTTAACTCGTCTTCAGTTTTTAGGTTATTTAAAGTGGTATACAGATTTAACCTTTCGGTTATACTATTTACATAATCGTCTGGGAAAAGTAATTCAAAATCGGTATCGATTGTAATGTCTTTAACGTATTGCTTTTTCTCTTCAGGTTCGTCGTAAAGGTCTTTAAATTCGTTTTCTTTAAGCTCTTCTATAGCTTCATTTAAGATTTTTTGGTAGGTATCAAAACCAATTTCGTTTATAAAACCACTTTGTTCGCCACCAAGTAAATCTCCTGCACCACGAATTTCTAAATCTTTCATTGCAATATTAAATCCGCTACCAAGCTCAGAAAACTGTTCTAATGCTTGAATACGTTTTCTGGCATCTGTTGTCATAGCGTGATAATCTGGAGTAATAAAATAGCAAAATGCTTTTTTATTGCTTCGTCCAACACGACCGCGCATTTGGTGTAAATCACTTAACCCAAAATTATTAGCATTATTAATAAAAATAGTATTGGCGTTAGAGACGTCTAAACCACTTTCTATAATGGTTGTACTTACTAAAACATCAAAAGTACCATTCATAAAGTTTAGCATAAGTTCTTCTAGTTTTTTACCTTCTAATTGTCCGTGACCAACACCAATTTTTGCATCAGGCACTAAGCGTTGGATCATACCTGCAACTTCTTTGATGTTTTCAATACGATTATGAATAAAAAACACTTGTCCGCCACGTTCTATCTCGTAACTAACAGCGTCTCTAATAGTTTCTTCGCTAAAACGAATCACATGACTTTCTATTGGATAACGGTTTGGTGGCGGCGTTGTAATTACCGATAAATCTCTAGCAGCCATCAAACTAAACTGAAGTGTACGCGGTATTGGTGTTGCGGTTAGCGTAAGTACGTCTACGTTTTCTTTTATGCTTTTAAGTTTTTCTTTTACAGCAACACCAAATTTTTGTTCTTCATCAACAATTAAAAGTCCTAAATCTTTAAACTTAACGTTTTTGTTAACCAATTGATGTGTACCAATAATAATATCTACATGACCTTTTTCTAGTTTTTCTAGAGTGACGCGTTTTTCTTTTGCAGTTTTAAAACGGTTTACATAATCTACCGTTACCGGAAATTCTTTTAAACGCTCGCTAAAGGTTTTATGATGCTGAAAGGCTAGAATAGTAGTTGGTACTAAAACCGCAACTTGCTTACCATTATCTACAGCTTTAAAGGCAGCACGAATAGCGACTTCGGTTTTACCAAAACCAACATCGCCACAAACCAATCTGTCCATTGGTCTTTCGCTTTCCATATCTGCTTTAATATCTGCAGTAGCAGTAACTTGATCTGGCGTATCTTCATATAAAAATGAAGCTTCTAACTCATGCTGTAAATAACTATCAGGCTTATATTGAAATCCTTTTTTTAACTTACGTTTTGCATATAGTTTTATTAAGTTGAAAGCAACGTGCTTAACTCTAGATTTGGTTTTTTCTTTAAGGGTTTTCCAAGCTTTACTACCTAATTTGTAGATCTTTGGTGGCGCACCATCTTTACCATTAAATTTGGTTATTTTGTGTAAGGAATGTATACTTAGGTATAACACATCACGCTCGCCATAAACCAACTTTATAGCTTCTTGTTTTTTACCATCTACATCAATTTTTTGTAGTCCGCCAAACTTACCAATACCATGATCTATATGCGTAACATAATCGCCAATATCTAGATTTGTAAGTTCTTTTAAGGTAATGGCTTGTTTTTTTGCATAGCCATTTTTAAGATGAAATTTATGGTAGCGTTCAAAAATTTGGTGATCTGTATAAACCACCATTTTTAAGTCGTGATCTATAAAACCTTGATACAAAGGTTGTACAATGGTTTGATAATGAACATTGCCATCAACATCTTCAAAAATATCATGAAAACGCTTTGCTTGTTGCTCGCTTACACAAGTAATATAATTGGTGTAACCTTTATCGTGATTAGCATTTAAATTATCTATTAGTAAATTAAATTGTTTGTTAAATGCAGGTTGAGGTACTGTGTCAAACTTTACAAATTGCTCTGCTTTAAAAACAGATGTTGTCCCAAATTCTACTATGCTAAAATCTAATAATTCTTTTTTTAGGGTTTCAGAATTTGAAAAAAGCTCATTTGGTTTGGCGTGTTTAAGCTCGGTAGATAAGTTGTTAAATGCAGTTTGAGCTTTACTGAAAAAATCGTCTATTCTGTTAAAAGTTAAATCGAAATTTTTCCCAAAAACAACTGTTTTTTGAGCGATGTATTGTAAAAAGCTTTGCCTTTTTTCTTCAATTAGTTTATTAGCAACATTAGGAATAATGCTAATTTTTTTAATTTGCTCTGTAGATAATTGTGTTTCTACATCAAAGGTACGAATGCTATCTACTTCGTCACCAAAAAATTCTATACGATATGGTTGGTCATGACTAAAGGAAAACACATCTACAATACCGCCACGTACCGAAAATTCTCCAGGTTCGGTAACAAAATCTACACGTTTAAATTTGTATTCAAACAAGACTTCGTTTACAAAATCTATAGATAAGTTGTCGTTAACAGTAATCTTTAGTGTGTTACGTTCTAGCTCTTTTCTAGTTACAACTTTTTCAAAAAGCGCATCTGGATACGTAACAATTATAGCAGGTTTTTTACGTGAGTTTATACGGTTTAAAACTTCTGCTCGAAGTAAAACGTTGGCGTTATCTGTTTCTTCAATTTGGTAAGGTCTGCGATAGCTTCCTGGATAAAATAAAACATCGTTTTTATTTATTAAATGTTCTAAATCGTTTAAATAGAAAGCAGCTTCTTCTTTGTCTTGAAATATTAGTAAAAATGGTAATTCGGATTGTTTGAAAATTTGTGAAATTATAAACGAAACCGAAGAGCCTACTAATCCTTTAACATGTGTTTTACTTTTAGGTAGGGCAATAGCAGTTTGCAATTTTTGCGTTTGCAAAGATTGTAAATAGGCTTGCGAGATGTTAGATTTACTCACCTTAAATAGAATTTTTTGCAAATATAAGGCTTAGATTTTTTAAAAGCTTTCTGATTAATTAATTTAATCTGATATTAACAATACTAATGAAAATAAACTCTAAAAAATGATTTAAAACATTGATAATAAAACAATTATATTAGTTTTGATAATATCAAGTATACATGTTAAAAAAAGAAACTTTTTAATTTTAAAAGGAGCAAGGTTTAACTATATTTGCAATGAATTAAAATTAAAAAGTATGTCATTTTCAGATTTATTCGATAGTGGATTTAAAAAACGCAACGAGAGTCACTTTGCTGCAATTGTAAGAGTTGCAATGAGTGATGGAGTGATTAATGATGCTGAAAAAGCGTTTTTAGACAGATTAGCTCGTAATTTAGATATTAGTGAGCATGATTATGAAGTAATTTTAAAGAACTATAAAACACATCCTATAAATCCACCAACATCTTATGATATGCGTTTAGAGCGTTTATACGATTTAGCTAGAATGGTTTGGGCAGATCAAATTGAAGGAGAAAACCAAATGGCTATGTTAGAGCGTCTTTGTGTTGGTTTAGGTTTTAAGTCTAGTAATGCGAAGTATGTTGCAGATAAAGCTTTAGAGCTTGTTAAAAACGGAGTGGATTTAGAGGTTTTTATTGAAGAAATTAAAACTATGAATAGATAAAATAGTTTTTGAAATACATAAAAAAAGCAAGCATAACGCTTGCTTTTTTTTATTTTAGATGTTCTCTTATTTTGGTTAAAAGGGTATCTTCATCAAAAGGCTTTTTTACAACATCATTAATACCTGCTTTTTTATATTTTTTTAAATCATCCTTAAATACTCTAGCTGTTAAGGCAATAATTGGTGTTTTTTTATGCTCTCTTTCTGGTAATTTTCTTACCAGTTTTGCTACTTCATCACCATTTATATCTGGTAATTCATCTTTTAATAAGATGTCTTTTAATATTTGTAATTTATCATCTTGAGTCATTTATAGAGTCAATTTTATTGACTAATCTTCTCACCAAGCTTTGTGAAAAGTTCACCCAGAAGTTTAAGGTCTACTTTTTTCTCTTCTAAAGCGTCTGTTTTTTCTTCAAGAGAAGCTTCAAGCTCTGTAATACGTATGTTTACGTCTGTACTTAAATTATCAATATTTTGAAGTAGTTCTGTTTTAACTTCGTCTATTAATTGCTCTAATTCTTCTTTTTTGTTAAGTATATCTTTTTTTAGAGTTTCAAACTCACTATCGTAAGCTTGCATATTTCCTCAAAAATAAGCTCTTTTATAGCGTCAATTTTTGAGCTAGCATCTACAGCGTTTGGCACCATATTTTCTTGATTTTTATCTTGTTTTGCCATGTTGATAGTTTAGGAGATAAAAATAGCAAAAAAAATAGTTTTCTAGCTACCAGTTAAGTGTTTTGCATAAACTCTTCAGCTTTTAATACCATATTTTTACTTCCGCAGAAAAAAGGTACGCGTTGGTGTAGCTCTGTTGGTGTAATGTCAAGTATTCTAGTAAAACCATCACTAGCTTTACCATTAGCTTGTTCTGCTAAAAACGCCATAGGATTACATTCGTATAATAAACGTAGTTTTCCGTTAGAATTTTTTGAGCTTTTTGGATACATATAAATTCCGCCTTTAATCATATTTCTATGAAAATCTGAAACTAAAGATCCAATATATCTTGAGGTGTATGGTCTATCGCCTTCTTCCATTTGGCAATACTTAATGTAGTTTTTTACACCTTGTGGGAAGTGAATGTAATTACCTTCGTTTACAGAGTATATATTTCCATCTTCAGGAAATTGCATATCAGGATGCGATAAGTAAAACGTACCAATTGCTGGGTTTAACGTAAAGCCATTTACACCGTGACCAGTTGTATATACTAACATTGTTGATGTACCGTAAACCACGTATCCAGCAGCAACTTGTTTGTTGCCTTGCTGTAAAAAATCCTCTATAGTTACAGGTGTACCAACAGGTGTAACACGCCTAAATACCGAAAAAATAGTTCCTACAGATACATTGACATCTATATTTGAAGAGCCATCTAAAGGATCTATTAATACTACATATTTGTTTTGGTTGTTAGAATCTTGACTATTTATGCTAATAAAGTCGTCTTCCTCCTCACTAGCAATCCCGCAAACAATGTTTCGGTTAGTTAATGTTTGAATAAACTTATCATTGGCGTATACATCTAGTTTTTGTTGATCTTCTCCTTGTATATTTGTGTCGCCAGCAGCGCCAATAATATCTACTAGTCCAGCTTTATTTACTTCATGATTTACAACCTTTGCAGCAAGTCTAATAGAGTTTATTAGTCTAGATAACTCTCCAGAAGAATACTTAAAAGAGGATTGGTTTTCGATAATAAATTCACCTAAGGTTTGATTTTTTTTAGACATGAAGCTTATATTTGGTTGCAAATATCATAGAATTTTCAATAAACTACAACGTTTTCGTTTAAATTAATTTTATGGTCTATAATCTGTTTAGACTATATTTGAATAAAATTTTTTAAGATGAAATTTAATATTCGTTTTGCAACGCAATCTGACATGCCAAAAGTATTAGGGCTAATAAAAGAATTAGCTGTTTTTGAGAAAGAGCCAGATGCTGTAATTATAACAGAAAAAGATTTAATAGAACACGGTTTTGGTAAAAACCCTTTATTTACTTGTTTTGTAGCCGAGAGAGAACAAGAAATCGTAGCAATAGCCTTAATTTACTTTAGATTTTCTACATGGAAAGGAAAAACTGTTCATCTAGAAGATTTAATAGTAAAACAAGAGTTAAGGGGACAAGGGTTAGGTACATTACTGCTTGATGAGGTTATTAAATACGGTTACAGTCAAGGTGTACAACGTATATGTTGGGAAGTTTTAGATTGGAATACAAATGCTATTAATTTTTATGAAAAACAAGGTGCTAAAATATTAAAAGATTGGTATTTAGCACAATTAGAAGGAGACGCCATAAAAAACTATATAGAAAAATTATAAATGAGAGTATTTAAGTTTGGTGGAGCATCTGTTAAAGATGCTTTAGGTGTAGAAAATTTAGTGTCTGTATTAGAAGAGGTTGGACATGAAAACACACTGATTGTTATCTCTGCAATGGGCAAGACAACCAATGCAATGGAAGTTGTAATTGGCAATTATTTTAACAATCAAGCAGAACTACAATCTGCTTTACAAGACGTTATAAAATACCATAATCAAATTATCATTGATTTATTTGAAAACGAAAGACATGCTGTTTTCAATACTGTAAAAACACTTTTTGAAGAATTAAAAGCATTTTTAAAAACCAATAAATCTCCAGATTACAATTTTGTTTATGATCAAGTTATAGGGTATGGAGAGTTAGTGTCTACAACCATAATAAGCGCCTATTTAAATGAAGTTGGCTATAAAAATAATTGGATAGATGTAAGACAATTAATAAAAACAGACGATTATTATAGACGTGCAAATGTAAACTGGGATCAAACTCAGACTAATATTTTAACTCATATAAATACTAAGCAATTAAATATTACACAAGGGTTTTTAGGAAGCGACAAAAACAATTTTACGACTACTTTAGGTCGAGAAGGAAGTGATTATACTGCAGCAATTATAGCCTATTGTTTAAATGCAGAAAGTGTA
Organism: Mesoflavibacter sp. CH_XMU1422-2; assembly: GCF_037029245.1. Taxonomy (NCBI): domain Bacteria; kingdom Pseudomonadati; phylum Bacteroidota; class Flavobacteriia; order Flavobacteriales; family Flavobacteriaceae; genus Mesoflavibacter; species Mesoflavibacter sp. CH_XMU1422-2. Next base: position 163,175 of record NZ_JAYMEE010000056.1, read on the forward strand.
ACCATTTGGAAAGATGTACCAGGCGTATTAAACGCAGATCCAAGATATTTTGAAAACGCAAAATTATTAAATGTAATTTCTTATACAGAAGCAATAGAGTTAGCTTTCTATGGCGCATCAGTAATACATCCTAAAACATTACAACCACTACAACGTAAAGAAATACCGTTACATGTAAAGTCTTTTATACAACCACAAAATAATGGTACAGTAGTAAAAAAGTTTAAAGGTATTGATCCCGTAGTGCCATGTTTCATTTTAAAACAAAATCAAGTTTTAATATCATTATCTACCTTAGATTTTTCATACGTGGTAGAAGAAAATATCAGCGAAATTTTTAACTTGTTGTCCAAATACAAAATGAAAGTAGATGTTATTCAAAACTCAGCTATAAGTTTTTCGGTTTGTTTTGAAAACAATTATAATAACTTAGAGCCGTTATTACTTCATCTAAAAGCTAAATTTAAAGTAACTTGTCACGATAATGTATCACTATTTACAATTAGGCATTATAATGAGCAAGCAATACAGAAATTAGAGAAAGGAAAAACGATTTTATTAAAACAAATGTATCAAAATACGGTACAAATAGTAAGTAAATAAATGTTTGCTTACTTTTGTGGGCATTAACTTTAAAAAATAAATGGGATTAGTCACTGCTAAAGAAGTTTCGTCTGCTATAAAACTTGACAAATATGGGTTTTTAGGCACTTTTGTTGGATGGCTTTTAATGAAAGTTTTAAAAATTTCTACATTAAATAAAATTTATGATAGAAATAAGCACCTAAAAGATTTAAATTTTTTAGATAGTATTTTGGATGAATTTCAAATTAAATTTGAGATTCCTGAAGAAGATCTAAAACGTTTACCAAAAGATGGAGCTTACATTACTGTGTCTAACCATCCATTAGGAGGTATTGATGGTATTTTGTTGTTAAAATTGATGTTAGAACAACGCAAAGATTTTAAAATCATAGCCAATTTTTTACTGCATCGTATAGAGCCATTAAAACCTTACATCATGCCTGTTAATCCTTTTGAAGACAGGAAAGATGTAAAGTCAAGCATATCTGGTTTTAAGCATGCCATAATGCATTTAAAAGAAGGTCATCCTTTAGGGATTTTTCCAGCAGGAGAAGTATCAACCTATAAGGACGAAAAATTAATGGTTGATAAACCATGGGAAGATGCCGCAATGAAGTTGGTGCAAAAAGCTAATGTGCCAGTTGTTCCAATTTATTTTCACGCCAAAAACAGTAATCTTTTTTATAAGCTGTCTAAGATTAGTGACACGTTTAGAACTGCAAAATTACCTTCAGAATTATTGACACAGAAAAGACGTGTTATTAAAGTAAGAATAGGTAGACCAGTTTCTGTAGCAGATCAAAATGAACATGAAAGTCTAGCAGATTTTTCAGAATTTTTAAGACGAAAAACCTATATGCTTTCTAACTCTTTTGAACCTAAAGAGAAGATAATAGAGACTATTTCATCTACATTAAAATCGCCTAAAAGTATAAGACCGCCAAAAAAAATTGTAACTCCTGTAAGTCAAGAAACTATGATTGCAGAAGTTAATGCTTTGCGAGATGCCGATTTAAGATTGCTAACCAGTAAAAACTATGAGGTATTTTTAGCATCTGCAGATAAGATGCCCAACTTGTTACGTGAGATAGGTCGTTTGCGTGAAATAACTTTTAGAGAAGTAGGAGAAGGAACAAACGAAGCTATAGATTTAGATAGTTTTGATACTTATTATCACCATATGTTTTTATGGGATAATGAAGCTAATGTTATAGCAGGAGCTTATCGTATGGGATTAGGCTCTAAAATTTTTGCCACTTACGGTATAGATGGTTTTTACCTTCAGGATCTGTTTAGATTTGAGCCAGAGTTGTATAAAATGATGAGCCAATCTATAGAAATGGGTCGTGCATTTATCATAAAAGAATATCAACAAAAACCAATGCCTTTATTTTTACTTTGGAAAGGTATTGTGCACACAACATTACGCTATCCTGAACATAAATATTTAATTGGAGGCGTAAGTATTAGTAACCAATTTTCAAACTTCTCAAAATCTTTGATGATCGAGTTTATGAAATCGCATTACTATGATCCTTATATAGCGCAATATGTTAGACCTAAAAAAGAATTTAAGGTCAAACTAAAAGATGCAGATAAAGATTTTGTGTTTGATGCTACTGAAGCCGACTTAAATAAGTTTGATAAAATTATTGACGAGATTGAACCAGGCGCATTACGCTTACCAGTACTACTTAAAAAGTACATTAAACAAAATGCACGTTTAGTAGCATTTAATGTAGATCCTTTGTTTAATAACTCGGTAGACGGTTTAATGTATATAGAGATTGCCGACTTACCAGAAAGCACAGTTAGACCGGTAATGGAAGAGTTTCAAGAAGAACTTGAGCGTAAATTGTCAGAGCAAAGTGAAAGCGAAAAGTAGTTACTTAGAGCAATTGACCTGCGTTTTTACAAAAAAGTCATTAACAACACGTCTACACTCATTTAACTGATCTTTATTGATAGTGTAGTATAAGTTTTTACCTTTTACTTTTTGATTTAATAAACCTGTTTTGCGTATTTCTGCAAGATGTTGAGAGATTGTTGGTTGTGCTAAACCAATAGCTTTTACTAAATCGTTGCAATTACAGTCTTTATTTTCGCTAATGTGTTGTATGATAGCAACACGTGCAGGATGACCAATAACTTTTGTATAGTTAGCAATAGTGTTTATTTGATCTGTAAAAATATGTTTTTTTGTAAAACCCATAGTTCAATTATATAAACGTGATATTGCAATATTACAATTTTATTAAATAAAATAAAAGTCTAAACATTAGTCTAGACTTTATGATTTTTACTTTTTACCAAACAACCTCTGAAAGAAGCTTTTAGTTTTTTTAGTAGTTTCTTCAATAACTTCTTTAGCATCTTCTGCTAGCTCATCTAATTTTTCTTCTGCCTCATCTGCAAATTTAGAAACCTTTTCTTTAGTTTCATCTACAAACTCTTTTGCGTCTTCATTAATAAACTCGGTTGTTTTTGCTTTAGCTTTTTCGTAAACTGCTTTAGCATCTTCTTTAAGTTCGTCAAGTTTTTCTTCAGCTTCATCTGCTATTTTAGATGCTTTTTCTTTAGCCTCATCATAAAGTTCTTTAGCATCTTCTTCTACAAATTCTTTTGCTTTTGCTTTGGCTTTTTCAAAAGTATCTTTTGCGTCTGCTTTTATATCTTCAAACTTATTTTCGGCTTTTTCTGTAAACTGGTCTATTTTTTCTTTAGCTTGTTCTGTGTTTTTGGTAGTATTATTTAGCTCTTCAGTTTTGTCTTCTAGGTTTTTGTTGTCTTCGCTCATTGGTTTTGTATTTTAATTGGTTATTTTTCAAAAGCACTATCAATTGGTTCCCATAATTCTATTTTGTTGCCATCATTATCCATGATCCAACCAAATTTACCGTAACTATAAGTCTCCATTTCACCAACAATTGTTACACCTTCTTCTTTTAAAACTTTTAGAAGTTTTTCTAGATTTTCAACCCTATAATTAAACATAAAGTCTTTTTTTGAAGGTTCGTAATATTTGGTATCTTGATCAAAAGCACTCCATTGTGTAGAGCATTTATTACCTGCTTCATCTTTCCACCAAAAAGTACAACCGTAATCGTCGGTATTAAATCCTAAATGTTTTTGATACCAATCTTTTGTTGCTTTTGGGTCTTTGGTTTTAAAGAATAAACCTCCAATTCCTGTAACTCTTTTTTTCATTTTATTTCTTTTTTAAAACAGATTCGTAGATTGAAATCCATTCTTCAACTGTCATTTTTTGTACTAGTTCTGCAATTAAATCATAAGGAATTTCGTCTATTTTTTTAAACCTAACACAGCTTTTTCCCATATCTAGTTTACGTTTATTATGCTTTGGATATTCATTGACAAACCAGTCATGTAATTCTGGTTTTGCATAAATACCGCTATGGTAAAAATTAATTGAGTTTTTTTGAGAAGCAAAACTCATAAAAGGTAATGGTAATTTGGGATCGCAATGGTATCCATCTGGATAAATCTTGTGAGGTACAACATAACCAATCATGTTGTAGTTTATACACTCTTTAAACCCATTAGGTAAATTGTCGTTTATTGTTTTACGAAGTTTTTTTAAAGCGTCTTGTCTATCTTCAGGGACTTGTTTTATGTAATCCTCGGGTGTTTTTGCGTCGTATGTCATTTAGTATTTAATTGAAATACTAAGTTAGCAAAAATTTGCTTTGATTTTATTTACGATTGTTTGCGCAAGTTTTTCTTTACTTTCTAAAGTCCAACCTGCTACATGTGGTGAAAGAATTACATTTTGTGCTTCTATTAAATACTGAAAAGCTTCTGGTAAAGTTGAAGAAAATAAACTTTCAAAAGATGCTTTTTCATATTCTAAGACATCTAATCCAGCACCTAAAATTTTGCCAGCTTTTAAAGCACTTACTAAATCTGAAGTTATAACACTTTTACCTCTTGCGGTATTTATTAACCAAAAAGATTTTTTAAAATTATTAATAAAGTCTTGGTTGACCATACCAATAGTTAAAGGCGTTTCTGGTGTGTGAAGACTTAAAACATCTGCTTCTTCTTGAAGTTTTTGTAAAGACACTTGTGTAGCATTTTCATCCTCTACATTATCTTTTATATCATAACACAAAACGTTGACATCAAAACCACGAAGTTTTTTAGCAAATGCTTTACCCATATTACCGTAACCGATAAGTCCGACAGTTTTTCCATCAAGTTCGATACCTCTATTATCTTCGCGTAGCCATTTACCGTTACGTACTTCGTTATCTGCTTTATTTAATTTATTAAACAAAGATAAAAGCATAGCTAAACTGTGTTCTCCAACAGCATTACGGTTGCCTTCTGGAGCAGAAATTAGTGTAATACCTTTACTTTCGGCATAATCACAATCTATATTTTCTAAACCAGCACCAACGCGACCTATAAATTTTAGATTGGTTGCTGCGTCTAAAAATGTTTTGTCAATACTAAACCTACTTCTTATGATAAAGCCATCATAATCTTTAATTTTTAGCTTAATTTCTTCTTTTGATGAGGTGTAATCTTCATCATTAATAAAACCTAAATCATTAAGTTGATTAAGTAATAAAGGGTGATTGGTGTCTAAGTGTAAAATTTTCATTTTAGTTAAAATCCTAAAATTATTTTGGCGACTAAAAAGTATAAAAACACACCAAAAATATCATTGCTTGTTGTTATAAAAGGTCCTGTTGCTACTGCTGGATCTATTCCTTTTTTATCTAAAAAAATTGGGATAAATGTACCTATTAATGCTGCCATAATAATTACAGTGATTAAGGCAATACCAATGGTGAAAGATACATTATATGGCGCACCAAATATAAAATGAGTGATAATAAATGCTAATAAGCCGATTGCTATACCATTAACTAAACCTAAAAGTAATTCTTTTAAAAGTCTTTTAAATACATTGTTGCCAATGCTACCATTTGCAAGACCTTGTACAATAATTGCACTAGATTGTACGCCAACATTACCAGCAGTACCTTGAATTAATGGAACAAAACTAAGAAGGATAATATAAGGTCCTAAATTACCACTAAAACTATCAATAATACTTGCTGCACCAATACCACCGACAACACCAATTAGCAGCCAAGGTAAACGTGCACGTGTTAATTTAAATATACTATCATCTGCCTCTACATCTTGAGAGATACCTGCTGCCATTTGATAATCTTTATCGGCTTCTTCACGAATAACATCTACAATATCATCAATGGTAATACGACCTAATAAAGTACGTTCTTGATCTATAACTGGTATAGCTTCTAAGTCATATTTTTGCATTATTCTTGCCACTTCTTCTGCTTCTTCATCTACAAAAACATAGTCTACATTTGCGTTAGAAAGTTCTGCAATTTTTTGTTCGCTTTTAGCGGTAATTAAATCTTTTAAAGAAAGTCTACCTACTAGTTTTTCTTGTTTATCTACAACGTAAATTGAATGTACACGAGTAACATCTTTTGCTTGACCACGTATACGACGTAAACAACCGGCTACTGTCCAAGTTTCGTAAACCTTAACAAGCTCTTTTGCCATTAATCCACCAGCAGTATCTTCGTCATACTTTAAAAGTTCTTTAATTTCGGCTTTGTGCTCTAAATCTTCAATTTTAGAGATGACTTCGTGCTGTCTTTCTTCTGGTAATTCGGCAATAATATCTGCAGCGTCATCGGTATCTAGCTCTTCAATTTCTTCTGCAATTTCTTTTGCAGAAAGATTTCTTAAGACTTTCTCTCGATTGTCTTCATCAAGCTCCATTAAGATATCTGCAGTTGTTTCAGAATCTAAAAGCTTAATCACATACATTGCTTCTTCTAGATCGACTTCATCTAGTATTTCAGCAATATCAGCATAATGGTATTCGTCAAGTAGTTTTTTTAATTCTTTATCATTTTTTTGTTCGATAAGAATTTCTACTTGTTCTATAAGCTGATCTGTTAACTGAAATTGTATGTTTTCTTTTTCTTCCAAACGCAGATATTATTTGTCGTTTTCAATTAATTGGGTAAGCGTTATAAATTGATCAACGCTTAGTTGTTCTGGACGCTGGTCAAAGATACTATTTGCTTTTAAATTATCAGACAAATTGAAGGTTTTTAAACTGTTACGGATGGTTTTGCGTCTTTGCTGAAAGGCTTGTTTTACAACCTTGAAAAATAAAGCTTCATCACACGGTAAACTATAATTGTCTTTTCTTATTAAGCGCAACACACCAGAATCTACTTTTGGTGGCGGATTAAAAACGTTTGGTGGCACAGTAAATAAATACTCTGCATCATAAAATGCTTGGGTTAATACAGAAAGAATGCCGTATACTTTAGAGCCTTCTTTAGAGCATATACGCTTGGCAACTTCCTTTTGAAACATTCCAGAAAATTCTGGAATTTGGTCGCGCATTTCTAAAGTTTTAAACACAATTTGTGTTGATATGTTGTAAGGGAAATTACCTGATATTGCAAATGGTTGGTTCCCAAAAGTTTCTTTTAAATTGTATTTTAAAAAGTCTTTTTCTAAAATACGTGGTGCTAAATGCAAATAGTTATTTTTTAAATAATCTACACTTTCTGTATCTATTTCAATAACATAAGTTGTTATTGGTTTTTCTAGTAAATATTTGGTTAGTACGCCCATTCCTGGACCAATTTCTAATACTTGATCGTAACCGTTTAAGGTTAAGGCATCTGCTATTTTTTGAGCTATACTTTCGTCTTCCAAAAAATGTTGACCTAAAAACTTTTTGGCTTTGACTTCGGTTTTATTTCTATGGTTTTTAGACATAATTTTTTTGAAAGTTTTTAAAATTATAATGAAATTTAGATTATTTAAAATCTACAGAATACTCGTCTATAACTTCAAGTTCTGTCCTAAAGGCAAGCATTTTATCTGCAAACTTTTGTAATCCATCTTGTCTTAGTTGTTCTGCATGATTAGCATAATAATCTTGTAATGCTTCTTTGGAATGTGCACGATATTGAATAGAGTAGGTTTGTCCGCCCATTTCTTCTTCTACTAAAACTTTAGTTAGTTTTGCTTCTGTAAATTTTCCTGTGGCTAATACTTGCGGAATATGTTCTTTTATCCAAGTTAGCCACTCATTATGCACAGAGTCGTCTATGTTTACGGTTACGTTATATATAATCATTTTGTTTTTTTTAGTTAATATCATCACCACGAAGTTTTCTAAACTTTTTACGCGCCTCTACATAAAAAATACTATCTGGATGATCAAAAAGAATCGTTTCGTAATAGGGTTTTGCTTCTTCGGGTTGGTTATAAGTGTTGTTTAATAATTCGGCTAAATTATAAAGTGCATTGTCTAATAAAATGCTGTCTTTAAAGTCTTTAATTATACGTAGGTAATTAGCTTTGGCGCTGTCGTAATCGTGTTCTTTTTCAAATAATTCAGCTTGTTTTAATAAAGCTTGCGGAACAATAACCTCGGTTTTATGCGCTTTTAAAATATCGTTTAAAATAGCTATTGCTGGTTTATTTTTATTTTGAAAAGCTAACAAATCTGCCTTAGCGTATTTTTTTAATGCAGTTTGTGTACTGTCTTCAGCACGGTTATCACTAATTAACAATTTTAAATCCAACGCATCATTAGCGGTTAGTTGTGATGTAGATGCTTTTAAAATTTTAAGCTGAGATTCTGCCCATTTAAAATCGCCTTTATAATAGCTTGCTTTAGCAACTCTAAATCTTGCTTCTTGAGAAATTGGACTGTTTTTTAAGTTACGTTGAATTTGAGTGTAATAAATTAAAGCTTGATTAAACTTCTCTTGAAATACTAGAATATCACCAAGTTCAAGTTTGACTTCGGCTAAATAAATCTCAGGAATATTATATTTTAACGTGTTTTTTAATATTGAAATAGCTTCTTCAGGTTGTTCTAAATAAAAGGCTAAAAAATGTGCATAGGACTTTTGAACTTTTAAAGTTTGAGGTGTTTTACCGTATTGCTCAAAAAGCAACGTATATGATTTTTCAATGTCATTATAGTCTTTTGGTAAGGCTATTTCGGTTTTTAATTCTATAGTTTTTAGTTGTGCTTCTAATTGCGTTGAAATGTCTTGGGACGTTTCTACAACATATTCAAAAATAGAAATTGCCATGTCGTAATCCTTGTTATTTTGAGCGATAAATCCAAGTTCGATAACACGATCTAAACTTTCAAGTTGTCTTTTGTAAATGGCTTTTTCTTGTGCAAATGCTTTGTTGTAATCTTTTTGTTGGATAAATAACCAGCTCAGCATTTCATTCCACATTAAATCAGGATTCTGCTGAATTTTTTTAAGCAAGGTTTTTCTTAAGATTATATTACCTTCGTTGTTACTATCTTCTGTGATAAATTCGCTTATATATCGCTTTATTGTGTCTAGATACGTTGGGTTTGCAGAGATAAAATTTAAATAGCTATCAAACATTTTTTCTATGTTAGATTGCTCTCCATAGATACGTGCTAATTGCAAATTAAAGTTTAAGCTAGGTTGTAATTGCATAGCTTTTGTGTATGCTTGAATTGCTTCTTCTAACAAAGAATGATTTTGAAATACACGACCTATGCTGTAGGCATTTGTAGGTCTTTGCTCTAGTGTTGCTATTGCTTTTTGATAGTTTTTATTAGCGTTAATTGTATCTTTTTGTAATTGATAGTTGTAACCAAGTTCTACTAATAAATTTGGAGATTTACTTGTTTGTAAAGCTTTAATAAGTCTTTGCTCAGCGTCTTTATACAGCTCTAATTCTTGCTCAATTTCAACAATTTTAAGTAAGTAGTTAGTGTTGTTAGGCTTGTCTTTAAAAAGCCTTTTGTAGCTAGAAAGTGCTTTTTCAAATTCGCCGTTTTTAAAATATTCATTTGCAACAATTTCGTCTTGAGCGTAAGAACACAAGCAAAAAAAGAAGATTAATATTGTTAAAACGCGCTTTAAAAACATAGGGTAAATATAACAAATCCGATAGGGACATTATGTAAATATAATGCAAAAAAAATGCCTGAATTTAATCAGGCATTTGCCAATCTAATAAAAGTGCTATTAATCATATATTCACTATAAGATTCAATTACTAAGATTGGGGTATATCTATGTAATAATTTTATTAATTATTCTACTAAAACTATGCCATGTTTGTCCTTGCGGGATATACTAAAATCTGTGTTTAAAATTTTAGCCATTATTACGATTAGGAGAATACATAGAACAATTCTAGCTATAGTCTTCATAATAAAAGTAGGTTTTGATTAGGAAAACATTCAAATTAAAGGCTTTTTTACCTTTTGACAAAACGAATAGCTCAAAATTCGTTAAAAAACGTATGTTTTTAACACTTTAACGATATTTGAGTGTTGTTTTTAACAAAAACGAAATTTTCATCGGTGATTTTAGTCAATCCACTCAAATCCGGTATAAGGCACTAAAACGTCTGGTATTTTTATACCTTTTTCGGTTTGATAATTTTCTAAAATTCCTGCTAAAACACGAGGTAATGCTAAAGAACTACCATTTAAAGTATGGGCAAGTTCGTTTTTACCATCTTTATTTTTAAATCTAAGTTTTAAACGATTGGCTTGGAAGGTTTCAAAATTTGATACACTAGATATTTCTAACCAACGGTCTTGAGCAGTAGAAAATACTTCAAAATCATAAGTTAAAGCAGACGCAAAAGATACATCACCACCACAAAGACGTAAAATACGATAAGGTAATTTTAACTCTTTTAAAATCTCTTTTATATGATTAACCATGCTGTCTAAAGCATTATAAGAATTATCAGGATGTTCTACTCTAATAATCTCTACTTTATCAAATTGGTGTAAACGGTTTAACCCACGTACGTGTGCACCGTAGCTACCAGCTTCACGTCTAAAGCATGGTGTATAACCTGTTATACCGATAGGTAAGTCGCTTTCGTTTAATAATACATCTCTAAAGATGTTGGTTCCTGGTACTTCGGCAGTAGGGATTAGATATAAATTATCTTCAGTAACATGATACATTTGCCCTTCTTTATCAGGTAACTGTCCTGTGCCAAAACCAGAAGCTTCGTTTACTAAGTGAGGTAGTTGAAACTCGGTATAACCAGCTTCGGTATTTTTATCTAAAAAGTAAGCAATTAAAGCGCGTTGTAATCTTGCGCCTTTACCTTTATACACAGGAAAACCAGCGCCAGTAATTTTGTTACCAAGCTCAAAATCTATGATATCGTATTTTTTTGCTAATTCCCAATGCGGTAAAGCTTCACTGTGTAATTGTGGCACATCGCCTTCACGGTAAACCTCTTCGTTGTCTTCATCGGTATTTCCCGATGGGACACTATCGTGCGGTACGTTAGGGATTTGATAAAGTAGTTCATTTAAAGCATCTACTTTTTCGTTTAGCTGTTCTGATAAGGTTTTAGAACTTTCTTTTAAATCGCCAGTTTTAGCTTTAAGAGCGTTAGCTTCTTCAGTTTTACCAGACTTAAACAACATACCAATTTCTTTGGAGATACTGTTAGATTCTGCCAATACATTATCTAATTGAGCTTGTAATGTACGGCGTTCTTCATCTAAACTAATTACTTGGTCAACTAAAGGTTTAGCATCTATATTTCTTACTGCTAAACGATTTATAACCGCTTCTTTGTTCTCTCTAATAAAAGGTAGTTGTAACATTGTTTTTTTATTGTTTGGGCGTTACCTAAAGGTCAGGTTTTCCGTTGTATCTTTTTTTGCCATATATGGCAGCAAAAAAAGGATGCCACTTCAACCCTTAACGCAAAATAGTAACGCTAAAATTAAGTGGTAAAAGTAGTAAGATTTTAGGTTTATAAAAACAAATTATTTATCTAATTGAGAAGGTAATAACCAATCACTGTGTTTGTGCCAATACCAAGGGACAGCAGCTAAATCTACATTTTTGTCAATAAGACGTCTATAAGGTCTACCATTAACGCTAACTTTTGCATCTACAAAGACCATAACGTCTTTACCTTTTTTAGCATATTCTTTCTTTAAATGCTGTGCAAATTGCCATATCACATCTGGTTTACAGCTAGCAGATCTAATTTGCTTTTTGGTTAGATAGTTAGACATTATAATAAACTCTGACTTATTAGTTGCTTTATCTATAATTTTATAACTAGTTCTTCCAGATTTAGATCTTAACATCATTCGCCAAGATAATCTGTGACCTTCTTCTGTCCATAATACATTATCTGTAAAAACATGATGTCTTAACGGAAGTGCTATTTGAATGACAAAGTATATAACACCTATACTAATTAAAATAGGTTTGTAGTCTTTTACAATAATTTCAGCTTTTGTGTAAAGTGGTTTATTTTTTAAAAATAAGTTTTTGATTTTTTCAGGTTCAAAGAAGAAAAGCGAAAACGCTAAAGCTAAATAAGGAAATATACCTACTTGAAAAACAATAGAGTTAAATAAATGAAAGAAAATAGAGGCAACAAACATATATTTTCTTGTTGGTTTATAAAGTAGTAGTGGTATTACTAATCCATCATAGAGTATTCCTCCATAAGCAATTAATTGAGCTATAAATTTATATTGAAGTAAATCTCCAATTATCATATAATTAGCCTTACTAGCCATTAATTGTTTAGGTACTGATAGGTCTAGCCAATCAGGATATATTTTTGCAATAGAAGCATAAGTGTATAGTATAAATAATTGTATAACAAACCCCCATTTTACCCAACTAGGCATGCTAATTTGCTTAATACTTGGATTTATTTTTGCATCTAAAGAAGCATATCTATTTGCTGGTAAAAACACCATTATGGCGCTTAACAGCATTAATAAATAATAATGGTTGTTATAAGAGGATTTTTGCATTAAATAAGTACATGACCACATTAAAGTAAATGCTAACATGCTTAATCTATATTTGTAGCCAAGCATTATTAATAAGCCAAAAACACCCATTATAGTGTAATATACATACATCCAATTACCAGGTAAAGGTTGTAAAAATTCAAAACCAATAAAATTGAAAGTTAACTTAGGTTCTACTAAAGTACGTGTAACCCATCCCGTAAAAATAGCGCCAACAGATTCTAAAAAACAAAGAGCTCCAAAAATGATACGAAACACTATTAGAGAACTATTGTCAATTTGTTTAAATAAGAATTTGTCAAGCATGAGATTTTATAAATTCTAAAGCATTTTTTTTATCAATATGAAGCTGACTTTGTAATTCTTGAACAGAATTAAACTTTTGTTCATCACGAAGTCTTTGTAATAATTCTATTTTTAAATTTTGTCCGTAAAGGTCTTTATTAAAATCAAAAAAATGAGTTTCTATAGTTTGATGTTTGCCATTTACTGTTGGGTTGTGACCAATATTCATCATACCATAGACTGTATTATTATCTATTATGGACTTTACAATATAAACACCATGTTTTGGGATAAGTTTATAGGTTTCTTCTATGTGTAAATTAGCTGTTGGATAATTAATAGTTTGACCTAATTTTTTCCCATCAATTACTTTACCAGTTAGCATAAAGTTGTAGCCTAGATATGTATTAGCAATTTTTATATTGCCTTCTTGTAGAGCAGCTCTAATTTTTGTAGAGCTTACCGCAACATCGTTGATGTCTTGTTTAGAAATTTCTTCGACTTCAAAATTAAAATCCTTTCCAAATTGTTTTAAATCTTCAATGTTAGCATTTCTATTTCTACCAAAATGATGATCGTATCCAATAATGATGTGTTTTGCTTTAAGATGATCTACAAGAATGTTTTTTACAAAATCTTCGGCTGTTAATCTAGAAAATTCTTTTGTGAATTCTTTTATGACTAAGTTAGAAATACCGAATTGTTTAAGAATGTCTTTTTTCTCATCAATTGTATTGATAAGTTTAATATTGGCATCTTTTTGTAAAACCATCCTAGGATGTGGGAAGAAGGTTAATAGTGAAGGTGTAAGATTTTTGATTTCTGAAATTTCAACCAAACGTTTAATAATTTTCTGGTGTCCAATGTGTACACCATCAAAGGTGCCAATGGTTAAGACTGTATGGTTTGAGTTTTTGTTTTTCACTATTTAATTTCTAGATATACAAAAATAAAAAAGCCAATTGATTTTACTCAATTGGCTTTAGTTATTTATTTCCTAAACTATTTATTTTTTAATAAACGGTAAAGTTAAGTTTCTATTTGATTTAGAAATTTTTATAAAATACATTCCATCACTAAAAGGTGTTGTATCAATAGTTAAATCACTTGTATTATTAATTTTATTATCAATTAATAATTGACCTAACATATTGTAAACCTTATAAGAATCTGGCATGTCATTTTGGTTATCTACTTTAATGTTTAAAACAGAAACCGTTGGGTTTGGATAGATAGAGATGCTATTAGCTAATTCAAAATCGTTATTTGATAAAAATGCTAATTGACTACCAAAGTAATAAGTACCAGCAATACCCATACTAAGGTTTGCAGTAAGCTTATAATCTGATCCAAAAGTAGAGTTTGTTACAGCAACAACTTCTCCTGTAGTTTCATTTAATACAAATAAATCATTTATAGTATTACCAGTTGCAGTTTCCCATGCTGAAATTTCTGCTTGGGTAAAGTAGAAATTAATTGTAGCAGCATCTGAAGTACTAGCATTTGCTGTAGTAATGTCAAATGTTTTAGCAGTAACATAACCAGCAGGATCAGTACCACCATTATATGCTACAGCATCTGCTCCTGCAGTTGCTACGTCTCTTGATACAGCAACAGTAGTACATCCGTAATTAAATCCAGAAGTATTATCTATATCTGTCATAATATCTCCTGTTGTTACGTCTGTAGAGTATACTAATCCAGAAGTTAATAAGTTAAATTGATCTGGAGTAGATGTATTAACGTCTGTTTGAACACTAGTATCAAAAGTAGCGCTAACTCTTACGTCATCAAGCTCTATAGAGAATTGATCTGATACGTTGTGATGTCTAAATCCTACATAAATAGTTTGTCCTATAAAGCTAGATATATCTAATGTTCTTGTGGTTAACGTGTTTATTCCATCAAGAGTACTTTCGTTAAAGCTTGTTGGAGACGCTTGTAAAGCAGTTATAGTGTTAGAAGTTGCAACATAAACTGTATAATTTTCTACATCCCAGTCTGCATCAACAGCTGCAATTTTCCATTGTAATTGTAAAGATCCTGTAACAGAAGTTAAATCTATAGCTGGTGTAATTGCCCAGTTATCTGGTGTTAAAGCTCCAGTAGAACTTACCCAAGAAAAAGATCTTAAAACAGAAAAATCTCCCGCACCTAAACCAGAATCTGTTAAAGTAACAGGAATCCAATTGTTTGTATCTCCATCAGAGTCAATAAATGACCAATCAGAAACATCACCATCGTTAAAATCGTCAAAGAATACATCTGTAGTTGTAGTTGTTGTTACTGCTTCATCATCATTAATAATCATTGTTTCGTAAACATTTGAAGATGCAGTTACGTTCCCTGTAGTAGAAACATTTACAGATAAAGAAATTGTTTCATCAGCTTCTACAAAGTTATCATTAAAGATTCTTAGTGTAACTGAGTTGCTTGGAGTTGTTGAGCCAGAAGCAAAAGTTACAGAGTTGTTAATAAGTTCGAAGTCTTCATTTTCTGTAGCAGTTCCTGTGTTAACTAAACTAGCAGTTGCAGAAGCGTTACCTGCTATAGACATTGTTAAGTCAATTGTGATGTCTTGAAAGTTACAATCACTTCCTTCTGTAACATTTTCAGGTAAAGCTGTAGTTACATAAACTGTTGGTGATATAGAGCAAGCAGTTGAAGAGTTTAACTCGACACGTCTTGGTGCATTTGCCATAATGGCTTGTATACGGTCTTTTTGATCTTGAGTAAACGTATCCATACAAGCATCATTAGTATAGTCCATGTAGTTTTGTACTTGATCAAAATCAGGATTGTCCGTACAAGAGTTGTTAAAAAGATTACAAGTATAGTTTGGTGCTGCAGCATTTGGTGTGTCAGCACAAAAATCGTCTGCACTACAATCTCCATCTCCCCAAATATGACGTAAACCTAACCAGTGTCCTACTTCATGAGTCATTGTTCTTCCTAGGTTGTTAGTCCCATCTAGCATAAATGTACCATCGTCTTCAGCTATGGTTCCCATAACATAATATCCAGCTACAACACCATCAGTGCTAGCAGCTCCACCAGTAGCATTTAAACCTTGTAAATTAGGCGTGTTATCAGGGAATTGAGCATAACCTAATAATCCTCCTAATCCAGGATTAAAAAAGTCATTTAAAGGATTTCCTCCTGGATTTATTGTCCACATGTTTAAATATTTGGTAGGATCCCATTGTGTAACAGACTTCATAGATTCTACATTAGTCCTAGTTTCCCAATCAGTTGGGTCTGCTGGTGTTTGACTATTACTATAAGGTGTTATGTTATGTCTAACTACACCTGTAGTTGGTGCGCCATTAGGATCTACTTGAGCAATACAGAAGTTAATCTCAACATCTACAGCAAGACCTGTAGTGTTTGCGCCACCAGGTGTGCCAGCAAGACGTCTATAATCTTCATTTAAAACTTGAATTTGAGATAATGCTTGAGCATCAGTAATGTTTGGTCCTGTACCAACTGCTTCACCTGTATGTACAACATGTATTACAACAGGAATATTATAAATTACTTGTTGCGATTCAGATCTTTGACTTGCTCTGTTTGCTTTTATTTCAGCAATTTTAGGAGCTAACCAATTTTCAAAATCAGTTCTGTCAGCTCTGTTGCGATATTGTTGCTGTAAAGCCTTTTCGTTTTCGTCAGTCAAACATCTTGCAAATCCAGTTTGGTTTATAGATTCTTTAGTTTGATCTGTAAGTTGGAAGTTCTGACCGTTAGTTGCTTTTTTATTTTGATTATTTTGAGCTTTTAAGGAAAAGCTTACAAATAAAATAAATAATAAAGCACTTAGAGTAGAGTTTTTCATTTATAGAATTTTTAAAATTATAGCCCAAATTTACTTAAAAATTAATTATTAGCAAGTTAATTTAATGGGTTTGTTTTAAATATTAACTATTTTTATAAGCAATTGAAATTTTAAATTATGAAACAACAACTACTTTTAACTGTTTTCATTTTATCTTTTTTCTCTGGTTTAGCGCAAAATTCATGGAAAAAAATATCAAGTAATAGTATTGAAAATGTTAACTTAAAGAAGTTTGATTCTAATCATTCAGCTTTATTTAGTCTTGATATTGAAGCTTTTAAGGTAAAATTACAAAGCGCTCCATTAAGGTCAAGTTCCAACGGTCACTCAAATACAATTGTATCGATACCTGACGAAACTGGTAAAACACTTCAATTTAGAGTTGTGGAAGCTCCTGTTTTATCTAAAGAATTATCGGTACAATATCCTAATATAAAAACTTATTTAGGTTCTCTTGTAAACGATGTTACTACTAGAGTTAGGTTTAGCGTAACTCCTTTAGGTGTTAATGTTATGATTACACGAGCAAATCAAGAATTAACATTAATACAACCAGTGTCTAGATTTTCTAATGTAGAACATATAGCTTACAAAAGAAAATCTATAAATGAAGATGTTAAGAGGTTTGAATGTCTAACTGATGAAACTAAGATTAGAGATCAAAACATAGGTCAGTCTAGAATAATGGATGCAAATGACCAGTTATTAAGAGATTATAGAATTGCAGTTTCTACAAACGGAGAATATACCCAATTTTGGGATGATGGTAACGCAGCAAACGGAGATGCTCAACAAGATGCTTTAGCGCAAGTTGTATCTACATTAAACAGAGTAAATGAGGTTTATGAAGTGGATATGGCAATAACATTTACATTAGTTACAGGGACAGAAATTATTTTTCCTGATCCAGCAACAGATCCTTATACAGGTAGTTTTAATAGTCAATTACAAAACGAATTAACAAGTACCGTAGGAGAAGCAAATTATGATATTGGACATTTATTTGCTTATGGAGGTAATAATGGTAATGCAGGTTGCATTGGCTGTGTTTGTGAAGATAATCAAAAAGGAAGCGGGTTTTCTTCTCACTCTTTCTTAAATAATGATGGAGGAGCTTATATGTCAGACTTTTTTGATATTGATTATGTGCCTCATGAGATTGGTCATCAAATGGGAGCTAATCATACCTTTGCTTTTAATACAGAAGGAACTGGTGTAAATTCAGAACCTGGAAGCGGTACAACTATTATGGGCTATGCTGGTATTACTGGTGCAAATGATGTGCAAGACCATAGCGATGCTTATTTTCATTATCATAGCATTAATCAGATTTTAACAAATGTAGCATCAGCACCTAACAATTGTGCAACAACAACAGCAATTACAAATAATCCTCCAGTAGCTAATGCTGGTTTAGATTATACAATACCTAATGGTACTGCTTTTGTGCTAAAAGGAGCTGCTACTGATGCAGATTCTGGAGATGTACTAACTTATACTTGGGAACAAATAGATAGCGGATCTACAACTAGTACGTCTTTTGGACCAGCGCATACAGGTCCTGTATGGAGATCTAGACCACCAAGTACCAATCCAGATAGATATATGCCAATAATAGAAAGAGTTATTGCAGGTGAATTAACAGAAACTAACCCTGTAGAAACTTTTGATAATAGTTCTTGGGAAACCGTATCTACCATAGGTAGAACTTTAAATTTTGCTTTAACTGTAAGGGATAGATCAGATGCAGGAGGAGTTGGTCAAACACCTCAAAGTGATTTTGATACCATGACCGTAACAGTAGATGGTAGTTCTGGACCATTTGCTGTCACTTCTCAAACTTCTGCAGTTACTTGGGACGCTGGTTCTACAGAAACAATTACATGGGATGTAGCTGGAACAAATACTGGTGCAGTTAACACACCTACAGTTAATATAAAGCTGTCTACAGATGGTGGTTTTACTTACCCTTTTGTATTAGCTACTGATGTGCCAAATGATGGTTCGCCTGATATTACAGTCCCTGTAACAGGCGGAGATACTGCTACAGCAAGAGTAATGGTAGAAGGTAATAACAATATTTTTTATGCAATTAATTCTACTAATTTTAGCATACAAGAATCAGAGTTTGTTATAACAGCAAATAATACTCCTGTTGATGTTTGTAGTCCTAATGACGCTGTGTTTAATTTTACTTACAATACTTTTTTAGGTTTTTCAGGAACAACCACTTTCTCTACTTCTGGTTTGCCAGCTGGTACAACTGCAACTATAACTCCTACAACAGCTACAGCAGACGGAACAGCAGTAACAGTTACAGTAACAGGTATTGGAGGTTTGTCAATAGGTAACTATCCGTTTACACTAACAGGAACATCAGGTTCAATTACTAGTTCTGCAAATGTAGAATTCAATGTAAATGACACAAATTTTTCAACGATCAACACTTTAACACCTGCTTTGGGCGTGACAGATGTGGCGCCTTCTAATGCTGTATTTACATGGGATTCAGACCCAAATGCGACTTCTTATGAGTTAGATATTGCTACAGATTCTGGTTTTACTTCTATAATAGATAGCCAAACATTAACATCAAATAATTACACATCAACAAGCTTAGCAACTCAAACAATGTATTGGTGGAGAGTTAGAGCTGTAAACGATTGTGGTAATGGTGCTTATGCTACTTCAAATTTTGAAACAGCAAACATAGCGTGTAAATACATATATTTCTAATGATACACCAATTGCGATACCAGATAGTGATACAACAGGTATATCTTCTATAATTACAGTTACAGATGTTAGCTCTATAATAGATGTAAATGTTACAATTAATATTACTCACTCTTATGTTTCAGATTTAACCGTTTCATTAATTAGTCCTGCAGGTACAGAGATAGATTTAAGTTTTGAAAATGGTGGTTCGGGTATGAATTATACAGACACGGTATTTGATGATGATGCTGCTAACCCAATTGCAAGTGGTACAGCGCCATTTACTGGTGTTTATCAACCTACCGAAGCGCTTTCTATATTAAACTCTGAGTTTTCTTCTGGAGATTGGACATTAAAAGTTATAGATAGCTACGGTTTTGATACTGGAGATTTAGTAAATTGGTCAATCGAGATTTGTGGCTCTCCGCAGAATGATACAGATGGAGATGGTATACCAGATGGATCTGATAACTGTGTAAATACTCCAAATTTTGATCAAGCCGATGTAGACGGAGATGGAATAGGAGACGTGTGTGACGATGATATTGATAATGACGGTATTTTAAATACTTCAGATAATTGTATCTATACTTCAAACGCAGACCAAGCAGATGCAGATGGAGATGGTGTTGGAGATGTATGTGATGTAGAATGTACTGTTTATAGTGCAACAGATTTACCAATTACAATTGCTTCAACTGGAGCAGATGCTAATTATACTTCCGTAATTAATATTTTAGAAGATGCACCTATTGCAGATGTTAATGTTACGATAAGTATTAATCATACTTGGAATAGTGATTTAGATATTTCTTTGATAAGTCCTGCAGGAACAATTATAGAGTTATCTACAGGAAATGGAGGTAGTTCTGATAATTATACTAATACAGTTTTTGATCAAGATGCGAAAGCTTCTATTACAACAGGAAGTGCTCCTTTTACAGGAGTATTTATGCCAGAAGGTGATTTGTCCTTATTAAATGGAGAAATGTCTGCAGGAAATTGGACCTTATCTGTAGATGATACTTATGGTTCTGAAGATGGAGGAACAATTTTATCTTTTGATTTAGAGTTGTGCTTGTTTAGTGCTTTATCAATTGGAAATGATGTTTTAAATAACACTGAGTTTATTAGTGTTTATCCTAATCCTAATAATGGAGAATTTACCATTAAAATGAAAAATACAGTTTTTATAGAAGATGTAGAAATTTATGTTTATGATATAAGAGGCAGAAAAGTATTTTATCAAAGTTTTAAAAACTCAAATGATTTTATTCAACAAATTAGATTAAATGATGTTGAGTCAGGAATGTATATACTTAATGTAACAGATGGAGAAAATACTAAAACTAAAAAACTTATTATAGATTGATTTTTAGCATAGTAGTAAAAAAAAGGGAAGCTAATTTAGCTTCCTTTTTTTATTTACCGTTAAAGGTATTCATTGTGTTATTAACTCCAGCTGTACCAAAAGATTTAATTAGTTCTATACTTTTGTCTAAGCGTTCGGGTAGTTTTTGGTTTTCTTCTTCATCCCATTCTCCTAAAACGTAGTCTACTTGTCTGCCTTTACTAAACGCGTCGCTTATGCCAAATCTAAACCTATTGTATTTAGTTGTGTTTAATTTTTCTTGAATATCTTTTAAGCCATTATGTCCTCCGTCACTACCTTTAGTTTTTAAACGTAAAGTTCCAAATGGTAAGTTTAAGTCGTCAGTGATAACTAATAAGTTTTCTAAGGGTATTTTTTCTTTAGTCAGCCAATATTGTACAGCTTTTCCACTAAGATTCATATAGGTGCTAGGCTTTAAAAGTATAAATGATCTTCCTTTAAATTTATAAGTTGTAATATCTCCTAGTTTAACTGTTTCAAAAGTTAATTCTTCTTTAGACGCTAATTGGTCTAAAATTTTAAAACCGATATTGTGTCTTGTATTTGTGTACTTTTCGCCAATATTTCCTAAGCCAACAATTAAAAATTTTTTCATAGGGTTTTGTTCTTTAACTAATACAGTTGGATTTTTTTTAAATAATTTTTTGAAAAAATCACACATCTTATAAAGTTTTATTTTTTCAAAAATAAAAAAAGCATCCTGAATTAACAGAATGCTTTATTTATGAGTTTAAAAAGAGTTTATTCTTTTACAGCTGCAACATCGTCTGTTTCAGTTGCTGGTACATCTTCATCTTCATCCTCATCATCATCAGCAACAGCCATAGATGCTCTAGAACGTCTTACTTGACAAACTACAGTGTTGTCTGGATGCATAAATTTGAAGTCTTCACTATCTAAAGCAGTAATATAAAGTTTATTACCAATCTTTAAATCTGTAATATCTGCTTCGATGTAATCAGGTAAATTACCTGGTAACGCTTTTACACGTAAGCTACGTTTGTTTTTACGTAAAACACCACCGTTTCTTACACCTCTAGAGTTACCTGTGAATTGTACAGGAATTTCCATTGTTACTTCTTTGTTATCAAATAATTGGTAGAAGTCAATGTGTAAAATATTATCTGTTACTGGGTGAAACTGAATGTCTTGTAAAATAGCATTGTAAGTGTCACCATTTTCCAGCTCAATCACAACTGTATGCGCATTTGGCGTATATACTAGTTTTGAGAAGGCTAATTCTGGTGCAGAGAAATGCACTGGGTTGTCTCCTCCGTATAATACGCAAGGAACCTGACCAGCATTACGTAAGGCTTTTGTTGCTTTTTTGCCCACGCTTTCTCTTTGAGATCCGTTGATTGTAATTGATTTCATAATTGTTATTTATATTTATTTAATTATTTCTACATTATAAATTTTGAGCTTATTGATGCATTATGATGTACATTATGCATTACTTCTGCAAATAAATTTGCGCAGCTTAAAACTTTTACTTTTTTGCTTTCTTGCTTAAGAGGTATAGAATCTGTTACAATTAACTCTTCTAATCTAGAATTTTCTAATCTCTCATAAGCGGTGCCAGATAGTATTGGATGAGTACAAATCGCTCTTACGCTTTTTGCTCCTCTTTCCATCATTAAATCGGCAGCTTTGGTTAATGTTCCAGCAGTATCAACCATATCATCAACTAATACAACATTTTTACCAGTTACGTCACCAATAAGTTCCATATGAGAAATTACATTGGCTTTAGCACGTTGTTTATAGCATATAACTACGTCGCTTTGTAATGCTTTAGAGTATGCGTAGGCACGTTTTGATCCTCCCATATCTGGAGAAGCTATAGTTAAATTGTCTAAATTTAACTCCTTTAAATAAGGTAAAAATATAGTAGATGCAAATAAGTGATCTACTGGTTTTTCAAAGAACCCTTGTATTTGGTCTGCATGCAAATCCATTGTTATAATGCGAGTTGCTCCTGCAGTTTCCAACATTTTTGCAACTAATTTTGCTGCAATTGGTACTCTTGGTTTGTCTTTTCTGTCTTGTCTAGCCCAACCAAAATAAGGTAGTACTGCTGTTATGTGTCTTGCAGATGCACGTTTAGCGGCATCTATCATTAATAACATTTCCATTAAATTTTCAGAACTAGGATTTGTAGATCCAATTATGAAAATTCTTGTTCCTCTTATAGATTCTTCATAAGAAGGTTGGAACTCTCCATCGCTATACGTTGAGGTAATAATTTTACCTAGATTAGTACCGTAAGCAGCCGCAATTTTTTCTGCTAAAGCTTTACTTTGCGTTATAGAAAATATTTTAGCTTCTGTTGTTGTACTAGACATAGTAATGTGTTGTTAAGCAGCACTTAAGACTACAGATTTTTATTTGAGGTGCAAATTTAGTATAATTTTTCAGCTTTAAAAGACATTAGTAGCTATTTTTAGTATAAAAGATTAAAATTATATTTAATTTTGCACTTCCTAATTGCTCAAGTGGCGGAATTGGTAGACGCGCCGGATTCAAAATCCGGTTTCTTCGGAAGTGTGGGTTCGATTCCCACCTTGAGTACAAAGTCTTCTAAATGTGTTGTTTAGAAGACTTTTTTTATGAGGATTGTCTGTTTTGAATTTTTGAAGCGACTACTATATTTTCAAATGGTTTCTCAGGGAATTTTAATCGATCTATCAATAATTTTGTGGCTTTTCTTCCTATTTCTATACCATTTTGGCTTATAGTAGACAATTCTGGAGTTAGATGAGATGCTGTTCTTTCACTAGAATAGCCAATAATAGCAACGTCTTTAGGTATTTCTAATCCTTTTTCTTTAACAGATTTTAGACCAGATAATGATGATTGAATATCTAATGCTATTATAGCATCTGTTTGATTATTACTTAAAAATAAATCTGTTTCTTTTTTTATACCTTCTTCGGATGATGATACTACATAAGACTCTAAAAACTCTATTCCGTTTTCATTAAGCGCTTGTTTATAACCTGCTATTCTTGATTTACCAACTGTTAAGTTGCTAATAGTTGATACTAGTGCTATCTTTTTTCTTCCAGATTTTATTAAATGTGATGTAGCTTTGTAAACTGCTTCTTTATCATCTACCAAAACTTTATCACAATTAATATCTTTAACTACTCTGTCAAACATAACAATAGCTTTTTTGTTATCTAGAGCAGATGTAAAATGGGTATATTCTTTTTTAATTTGAGTTTCTTCAGAAGCGGTTACTATAAAACCGTCTACAATTCCGTTTGAGAAATGGTTTAAGTTATTAGATTCTTTTTCTAAAGATTCATTAGTAAGACTAACAACTAAGTTGTAGTCTGTTTTTGCAATTTCTTGTTCAATACCATATAAAACTTGTGCAAAAAAGAAGTTTTGTACACTTGGGATAACTACAGCTATGGTTTTGGTAGTTCCAGATTTTAAATTTCTAGCTAATACATTAGGTTGATATTTATGAAGTGCAGCAAGTTCTTTTACTTTAGTTTTGGTGTCATGACTAATTTCTGGGCTATCATTTAATGCTTTAGATATTGTTGATATTGAAACACCTAATATTTTTGATAACTCTTTTAATGTGATGCTTTTCTTCATTTTTTCTGAATTTCCCAAGTATTAAATTTACAAATTCCTACTATAATAGCAAGAATTAATATTGTTTTTTGTTTTATCTAATTGCTTCTTTAAAAAAGAAAGCTGGTCTGCCTTTAGCTTCTGGTTTATATTTAAAAATAGATCCTGCTAGAGGATATTTTTCTCTTTCTTCATTTGTCATATCGTTGGTAGACGTTGTGATATATAAAACATCCAAGTTTTTGCCTCCAAAAGCACAAGATGTTACATTATGTGCAGGTACTTCTATTTTTGAAATTAGCTGTCCTGTTTTTGGATTAAATTGCGCTACAGCATTACCATTCCATAAAGCAACCCATAACATGTCATTTTGATCAATAGTCATTCCGTCTGGATAGCCTAAAGATTCTGGGACATTAACTGCTACTTTTTCGTTAGAAATTGTACTGGTCTTTATGTCGTAATCATAACTTTTAATGGTTTTGGTTGGTGTGTCTATATAATACATGGTTTTTGCATCTTTAGACCAAACAATTCCGTTAGAAATTGTAACGCTATCAATCATTTTTGTTGTAGTTCCGTTAGGTGCTACTTTATATAAGCTTGCTTTAGGTGAAGATTCTTTTAAATGCATAGAACCAACCCAAAAATTTCCTTGTGGGTCACACTTTCCGTCATTAAAACGGTTCTCTGTCATCGAAGCTTCAATATCAGAAATTTGATTTAATTTTCCGTTGTCTAAATTTACCTGATATATACCATCTTCAAGAGCTATAACCGATTGCTGTTTTGTATAAGGGACAACGGTCCCTATTTTTGATGGTGTTTTAATTACTTTGTTGTTTTTTGTTTCAGGATTATAAATATTTAGTGTTTGTCCTTCAATATCTACCCAGTATAATTCTTCAGTTTTATAATTCCATATAGCGCCTTCACCTAATTTAGAACTAATTTTATATTCTAGGGTAGCAAGATTAGTAATTTTATTTTTTTCTACTGGTGTTTTATTTTCCTTACAACTAGTTAATGTTAATATTGAAAATTGAAGTGTAAGTACTATAAATTTAAAAATTGTTTTTACCATTAGTATTAGTTGCGAATTGAGTAATTTTTTTGACGAAGATACAACCAAAAATAAGTTTTAAGTTTTGACACAAGTAAATATTGAAATTACTTTTGCGTTTTTTTACTTTTTGTATATTTACCCAACCCTAAAAATAACACCTAATGTTTAATGACTTTTGGCAAACTGTACAATATGGAATGAATCATGTGCTAGATATTAACGCATATGACCATGTATTATTTTTAATCGTATTAGCTGTACCTTATTTATTTAGAGATTGGAAACGCGTTTTATTACTGGTTACCATGTTTACAGTAGGACATACTTTATCTTTAATTTTGTCTGTTTATGGTCATGTACGTGTACAAGCAAGTTTGATTGAGTTTTTAATACCAATTACCATTTTAATTATGGCAGTTTACAATGTGTTTACTGCTGGTAAGCAAAAAAATAGTCAGAAAATAGGTGTTCTATTTGTGTCGACATTGTTTTTTGGTTTAATACACGGTTTTGGTTTTGGAAGAGAGTTTAGAATGAACTTAGACTCTGGCGATAATAAATTTATAGCTTTATTAGAGTTTGCTTTAGGTATAGAAATAGCGCAAATAATAATAGTCTTTATTGTTCTATTTTTAGGATATAT
This sequence comes from Mesoflavibacter sp. CH_XMU1422-2, assembly GCF_037029245.1. NCBI lineage: Bacteria > Pseudomonadati > Bacteroidota > Flavobacteriia > Flavobacteriales > Flavobacteriaceae > Mesoflavibacter > Mesoflavibacter sp. CH_XMU1422-2. Next base: position 189,157 of record NZ_JAYMEE010000056.1, read on the forward strand.
ATTTCAAACAATATTTAGGTTTTCTAAAAGAGATTGGATGCTGGTAGTCTCTTCAATAGTAATAGGACTAGTAATTCCGATGTTAATAGATAATTGGATTTTATAGTAATTAATTATTAAAAAGAGCCAATTTTATCTAAAGTTTTCATAAAACTTATCCTTTTAAATTGTAATTAAAATACTAACCTTATATCTTCGTTATAGGTTTGGGTTAGGTTTTTTGTTTGTCTACCTAAACATCCGACAAAAACTAACTACATGTCCAAAAAAAAACAATTAAAATACGATAAGGCGTATTTGCGTATAGCTAAAGAATGGGGAAAATTATCTTATTGCAACCGTAAACAAGTTGGCGCAGTTATTGTAAAAGATAGAATGATAATCTCTGATGGTTATAACGGAACACCAACAGGCTTTGAAAATTTTTGCGAAGATGAAGAAGGTTACACAAAGTGGTATGTTTTACATGCCGAAGCTAACGCAATATTAAAAGTAGCCTCATCAACACAATCCTGTAAAGGAGCAACATTATATATAACACTATCACCGTGTAAAGAGTGTAGCAAGCTAATACACCAAGCAGGTATAATACGCGTAGTATATAATCAAGGATATAAAGATGATTCTGGTATAAAATTTTTAACCAAAGCAGGCATACAAGTAGAACATATAGAACAATTAGAAGAATAATGTCAAAATTTAAAGTTTACATACCATTTATAATAGGACTAGCGGTAGCAGCAGGCATATTTATTGGTGGTAATTTAGACTTTGGAGACACGTCAGATAAACTATTTACATCAAACAGTAAAAAAGACAAGTTAAATAGACTAATTGATTATATAGATTACGAATACGTAGAAGATGTCAATACAGATAGTATAGTAGACGTTACCGTAAACGGAATATTAGATAACTTAGATCCACATTCGGTTTATATTCCTAAAGAAAAAATGAAACGTTCTGCCGAAAACATGAAAGGAAATTTTGTGGGTATCGGTATTAATTTTTACACATTTAAAGACACAATAACAGTAATAAAAACTGTTGAAAACGGTCCAAGTGCTAAAGCAGGAATAAAAGGTGGCGACCGTATACTAGAAGCAAACGGAAAATCTCTTTTAGGCGAAACAAATGATAGTTTAGTAGAAACTTTACGAGGTAAGCGCTATTCTGAAGTCAAGTTAAAAGTCTATAGAAAAGGAGAGCCCAAACTTTTAACCTTTAACGTAACAAGAGATGTTGTGCCAATAAAAAGTGTAGATGCAGCATACATGTTAACCGAAGATTTAGGTTACATAAAAATTAATCGTTTTGCAGAAAGCACATACAAAGAATTTAAAAAAGCATTAAAACGTTTAAAAAAAGAAGGTGCAAATAGTCTAGTTTTAGACTTAAGAGAAAATCCTGGAGGATTTTTAGAAATAGCTGTGAATATTGTTGACGAATTTTTAGAGGATAATAAACTTATTGTTTATACAAAAAACAAAAAAGGAGATGTTGAAAAAAGTTATTCTACTTCAAAAGGCGAGTTTGAAAATGGAGAACTTTTTGTAATGATAGACGAAAATTCAGCATCAGCTTCAGAGATTATTGCAGGCGCTTTACAAGATAACGATAAAGGTACAATTGTAGGAAGACGCTCTTATGGAAAAGGTTTAGTACAACGCGAAATGCAATTAGGAGACGGTAGTGCAGTACGCTTAACAGTATCTAAATATTATACACCAACAGGACGATCTATACAAAGGTCTTACGCTAATGGTAATACAGATTACTACGATGATTATTCGTACAGAATGAAAAGTGGAGAACTGATTGACGAATCTAAAATTGAAGTAGCAGACTCTTTAAAATTTACAACACCAAAAGGAAAAGTAGTTTATGGTGGTGGCGGAATTATACCAGACGTTTTTGTGCCTTTAAACAGAAAAATGGAAAACGAAACACTTAGCTTTTTAGAAAGAAAAGGTTTTTTTAATAATTTCATTTTTGAAGAAATAGAAAAAGACCGCAATTATTACTCTTCTATATCAAGACAAGAATTTTTTGATAATTATATAGTAGAGGATAATATGATTAAAGACTTTGAAGAGTATTTGAAAATAAAAACAAGATCTAACATTGTTTTTGTAGCCTATAGAGAAGAAGTTAAGCATTACCTAAAAGCTACAATAGCAGAACAGCTATATGGTTTTGGTGCTTACCATAAAATACTTAACAAACATGATGATATGATTGATAAGGTAATCCAATTACATCAGAAAGTAGAAGAGTAATCTTTTCTTCTGTAAAACTAAAATCACCTACGCCTTATCATGCACTTTAGTGTGCTTGCCATTATTCCAAATTGTTAAAATATCTGTAGCAACATGCGCACCGCTACCAGATGCAATTGCAAATTGACTACGCCAACCAGCTAATGTACCTGCTACATATAGGTTTTTTTTAACTAAATGATCTTTGTTTTCTAACCAGATTCTATCTTTTTCAATAACAGCTCTAGGATGAGGTTTTATATAACTTTCAAGACCTTCAATGTCTAATAAATTAGTATATCCAACAGCAACTACTACACGTTTAGTGTCATAACTTTGTTTATTAGTGGTTACAGTAAAGCCAAAGCTAGTTTCTTCAATTTTTTTTACTTTTTCTTTTTCTATTTGCTCTACTTCTGGATATAAGTTAGCTAATTGCTCTTTTCCATCTTTAAGAATATCATCACCTAATGTGCCAGGTTGTAATCCCAATACGTTATTAAATAATGCTGTCTGTAAATGCGAAGCTTTTTGATGCATAATAATAGCAACATTTTTTCCTTCTGCAAAAGATTTTTTTAACCCAGAACCTAAAACCAATGCACAAGAAAGTCCAGCTGCGCCACCACCAATAATAATTGTATCTTTCATTTTAAAGTCCTTTACTTTTAGCTTCAATTTTTTTAGAAATACGTAAAATTTGAAGTAACATTATAGCGCACAAAGAGGCAACAATTGTAATTAGAGCAATTAAACTTTGTCCTTCTAGTAAAGCGTCAAGATTTAATTGTGTAGCGTTAAAAATAATTAATGCTACAGCTAATAATGTAAGAATATGTATAAAGATTTTCATTAGTTTAAAGATGTATAAATGCTTTGTAAAAGTTTATACAAAAATACAATATTTAAGCTAATAAGATTTTAATGTTATCGGTAAATAGTTTTACAGCAATAGCTAATAATACTACACCAAAAACTTTTCTAATAATTTGTATACCGTTTTGACCTATAAGTCGCTCTATACGTCTTGATGTTTTTAAAACAATGTATATAACTATAACATTTAAAACTACTGCTACAATTATGTTTTGGATACTATATTCTGCACGTAACGATAATAATGTTGTTAAACTTCCTGGTCCAGCAATAAGCGGAAACGCTAACGGAAAAACAGAAGCTGTCATTGGATTAGTTTCTTCATCTTTATAAAGGGTGATGCCTAAAATCATTTCTAAAGCAATAAAAAACAAAATAAATGCACCTGCAACAGCAAAAGAGTTAACATTAATACCAATTAGATTTAATATACTTTTACCTAAAAACAAAAATGCAATTAAAATAATACCAGCAATAATAGCTGCTTTTTCACTTTGAATATGACCAGCTTTTTTACGTAAATCTATAATAATAGGAATATTACCTACAATATCAATTACAGCAAAAAGGACCATAAATACGGTAAAGATTTCTTTAAAACTTAACGACATAGTATTAGGGTTTAAATTTGGCGCAAAATTAGTTTTAATTCGTTGAAATTCAAGCGAAATATTGATTTCTTTTTAAGGTCTTTTTTTTGAAACAAATAGCTCTATATTTGCAAAAAATATTAAATCAAAATGTTTCAGTTAGGAAAAACTATTGTTTCTGAAGATATTATTGAAAAGGACTTTGTGTGTAATCTATCGGCTTGTAAAGGTGCATGTTGTATAGATGGAGATGCTGGTGCACCGTTGTCTAAAGAAGAGGCAGATATTCTTGAAGAAATCTACCCGAAGGTTAAACCTTTTTTACGTAAAGAAGGTATAGAAGCTATAGAAGCACAAGGAACATCTACAACAAACGACTGGGACGAAATTGAAACGCCCTTAATTGACAATGCCGATTGTGCCTATGTTATTTTTGATGACAAAAAAACTGCGCTATGTGGTATTGAAGAGGCTTTTAATAAAGGCAAAATAGATTGGAAAAAACCAATATCTTGTCATTTATATCCAATACGTGTTAAAGATTATACAGAGTTTTCTGCTGTAAATTATGAACGATGGGATATTTGTGATGACGCTTGCTCACTAGGTAAAGAACTACAAGTGCCAATTTATAAGTTTGTAAAAGACGCTTTAATAAGAAAGTTTGGAGAAGATTGGTATAGCGAGCTAGAAAAAGTAGCTAATAAAATGAAGTAATTTGTTGTAAACACTATAAAACAAAAAAGAGTAGATTTATATCTACTCTTTTTTGTTTTCAAATTATAGTTTTATAATTTACATATCGTTAGCTTCTAGCGTTTCACTAGAGGCCATTAGTGCAAAAAACTTATCAATATTTGGTAATATTACAATGCGTGTTCTACGGTTTCTTGCGCGGTTTTCTTTACTGTCGTTATCTGTTAGTGGTTGGTAACTGCTTCTTCCTGCTGCAATTAATTGCTCTGGCGGTACACCATAGTCTTTTTGTAATGCTCTAACAACAGAAGTTGCACGTAGCACACTTAAGTCCCAATTATCTTGTATTTTGTCTGTATTAATAGTTCTTGAGTCTGTATGACCTTCAATCATAACATTTAAGCTTGGTTCTGACTTAATTACATCTGCTACTTTTTTTAATACTTTATTGGCTTTGTTATTAATTCTATAGCTAGCTGTATTAAATAGCATTTTATCTGAAATTGAAATCATTACTACAGTTTCGTCAATATTTATTGATATGTCATCGCTTTCATCAATTTCACTTTCATCAACAAATTTTTTAAGGTTTAAAGATAGAGCTAAGTTCATAGAATCTTCAAGAGTAGTAACATACTTCATCACTTCTGGGTCTACCTTACTTAAGGTTTTACGCATGCCAATTTTTGATTGTTCTGAAATAACAGCTTTGTTACCAACTGCATCAAATTTTGTTTTGTTTTCTTCTGTAAGCTCTCCAACTTCTTCGGTAAGGTTATTAATTTTAGAGTTGTAATTTTGAACCCTAGCTTCTATAATGGCAAACTTTTTTTCAAGTTCTTCTTTTTCTACTCTGGTTTTAGTTAATTCACTTTTAATTTCACCTTTTTCTTGTTCTAAGGCTAAATATTTCTTTTTTGAAACGCAAGCAGTTAAAAATATTGCGCTTAGTGCTACTAATGTTAGTTTTTTCATAAATAGTTTAAATTTTTGAGTTACTTTATTTACGCTCTCTAACACGGTATAGATGTTTAAATTTTGTTAAAGTCAAAATTTAAGCATTAAAAAAGCCTCAATATTTTGAGGCTTTTAAGTTGATATTAGAGTAATAGAATTATTTATTCTTCTTCTTTTTCTATAAGTTTTGCCGGTGGAATTTTACTATCAAAAGAAGTGTTGTACTCTTCTAATAAATTCATTGTAGCATTCAATAGATCTTTAGTTTCTAATAATAAACTAAAATACAAAGTTGTGTTTTTTGGTGAAGACTCTTCTGTGCGAGTACGTTCTACCTGAGCAGAGATTTTTTCTTTAACTAAAGCATATAATTCTGTCTTTTCATTTAAAATTTGACCAATTTGTTCGAAAGAACCAGAATCAAATGCATTTTTGGTATCGTTAAACAAAACTTCTAGCTTTTCATCTACTTGTTTTAATTCTTTTATTTGATTGAATTTGAGTTTTTTATGATTGTTGTGTATGTGTTTATGACTGGCTTTAGAAATATATTCTAAAGACTGAGTCATATCTTGTAGGTAACTTAAAACATGAATATAAAAGTTACTAGCTCCAACACTAGATTCGTCTAAGTTTTTGATAAAATAAAAGATGTTGTCTCTTAAATCATCTACTTCATCAGATAATTTTTTGACTTGCTTTTTATTTTTCTTAAGCATTGATAAATCTTGAGTAGCTAGACCATTTATAGCATTGGTGTAGATTCTATTACCACGTTTTACAACATTTGCAATATTTTTTGCACTTTCGTGAATAACACCTTGTATAGAGCTACTTTCAGCTTTTGTTAGACTATCTTCTGCTTTTGTTACTTTTAACTTTTTATTATGAGCCATAGAGCTTCTAATTAACAAAGCAAATGCTGCTAAAAGTAGAATAGGAAACATTACATTAACATTTAAGTTAAGTAAATAAGCTACCAACGCAGCCGCTAAAAAAGCACTAATAGCTGTGAAAAACCAACCACCAATTACGTTGATTACTCCAGCAACTCTATATACTGCACTTTCTGCGCCCCATGCACGATCTGCTAAAGACGTACCCATTGCTACCATAAATGTTACATAAGTTGTAGATAGAGGTAATTTATATGAAGTAGCTATAGATATTAATACTGCTGCTACCATCAAATTAACAGCTGCACGAACTAAATCAAATGCAGGTAATTCTACTTCTTTATTTTTAGGGATGTTTAGTTTTGGTGCTTCAAATTGCTTGTCTATTTTTTGTTGCCAAGATTCTGGTAAAATATAAGATGACATTTGAGACATTAACATTGCAGATCTTACAAAACTACGTGATAAAAAGTTAGGCTGAAAACGTTCTTTTGTATTGCTTTGACTAGATAAGTCTAATGATGTTTTTACAACATTTTTAGCTTTTGTAGAAAACCACAATGTTAATACCATTACCATACCTGCAGCTAATAATAACCAGTTATTTGTAGGAACCTTTTCTGCTAAAATTTCCATAGAAAAACTAGACGCAGCATCGCCAGAAGCCATCCAAGCATCATATGCATTGTAAGCCGCCATAGGAACACCAATAAAGTTAACCAAGTCATTACCAGCAAAAGCTAAAGCTAGAGCAAATGTACCTACAACTATAATAAGTTTATAAATGTTAGTTTTAAAAGCTGAAATAAGTACAAATGATAATATTGACCAAAATGTTAAACTAACAGCAACTATTGATAGTACTTGATTTTCTAAAAAGTCTTTCATAGTTGCGCCACCTAAAATATCAAAAGATTCTTTAGCGTAAGAAGTCCCTTTTAGTCCTTTCATGAAAATGAAGTAGGTAATCGCAGTTAATGCAATACCGCCAAACAATGCACCAACCCAGTTTGCTTTCTTTTCAAAATTGTAAGAAAGAAGTACTCTTGAAACCCATTGTACAAATGCGCCGACCGAAAAAGCTACTACCACCGATAGCAAAATACCAAATATGATTTGAGATGCTTTAGAAGTATTAATATACCTAATTACTTCACCAAAATCACCACTATTATGTCCTATCTTAATTAAAGCTACAGCAACTGCAGCTCCAAGTAATTCAAATACAATAGATACAGTTGTTGAGGTAGGCATACCAACAGAATTAAAAAAGTCTAGTAGCAAGATATCTGTAATCATAACTGCCATAAAGATGATCATAATCTCATCAAACATAAATTGACTTGGATTAAAAATACCTTTTCTGGCAACTTCCATCATTCCGCTAGAAAAAACAGCCCCAACAGCAACACCAAGACTGGCTACTATCATTATAGTTTTAAAAGAAATGGCTTTAGAACCTATAGCTGAATTTAGAAAGTTAACAGCGTCATTACTAACTCCAACGACAAGATCTGCAATAGCAAGAATTGCTAAAGCTATAATCATGTATAAATATATGTTTTCCATAGTTTGTTAAATAAGTGTGCAAATATCTTAAGTGACATTGAGTATTATGTTATCTCAATGTTATTTTTTTTTGTTAAAAATGAATATCAAAACCAAGCCTAAAGGTAATATTATCTTGCTTATTATCTAAGGTAGAATAACTAAAATCACTTTGTACTTTTAATTTATGACCAACAATAAATTTATTAACACCTAAGGTGTATTGATTTCTAGGGAGCTTTTCAGTCACAGCTTCATAATCTAAAGTTGTATATCTTCCAACAACTTCATAATTATTTTTAAATAAATAACCTGCTTGAAGGTTTAAAGCATGACCTGTAAGTACAATGTCTCCTGTTGGTGTTACTCCGTCTGTGTCAATTGCAATTGGTTTGTCTGCAGTTCTTTTTGCGTATTCGCCCATAAAGGAAAGTCCGTTGTATTTAAACATGGCATCTGCAAAAACAGTTGTAATATCTGTTTCATAAAGTGAGCCATCACTTTTAAACATATACGATCCTAAAACACTTCTATCTTTAACAGCGTCTTGATTTAAGTCATATGTAAAGCCAACCATTAATTTAGGTTTTTGTTCTCTTTTTAAATCAGATTGAAAATAATCTCCTTTAGACTTAAAGGTGCCGAAAGGTAAAAACTCAAGTCTTGCTGTATATTGTAAACCACCTTCGTTTCCTTCTGTAACATTACGACCTTCTCCTTGCGATAAAGCAAATTTTTCACGCATTAAAAAATTACCACCTAAATTAGTTTTATGACGTAATTGAATACCCATATCACGATCTATATTAAATCTACTATTTAATAAAGAACGATCTATAAGCTGTAGGTTTGCGGAAGATACTACACGCTCTACGTTACCTGGTAATTTTGTTTGTCCAGCCCAAAGTTCCCAGTTTTTAGCAAAATTCCACATAATTACCGCATCAAGAATGTACCTTGGAGTATTACGGTTAAATTGGTTAGCACCAGATATATCTCTGTTAGATAATCCTAACTCGATTTTGTATTTAAGTTTTGGGCTGTAAGCAAATCCATCAAATTTAAGTCTTGCTCTACGAACTATAAAGTTGTATTCTGTATTTTCGTATTTATCACCATTATAGTCCCAAGAAGAGTTATATCTAACCTGAAAACGAGGAGCAAATTTTATACTAAATGAGCTGTCTTTTGCAGTAAAATTAATTAACCCTTTACCAAAAGATGTATCACTAATTTCTTGTGCATTAGTATAAGAAAAAACACCTATAATTAATGCTAGGGTAAATTTTAGTTTCAAAATTATTAGTTTTTGTCGCTGCAAATAACCAACTCTAATGTTAACTAAATGTTTACAAATGATTAAGTTTTAAGAAAAAAGACTGCTTTGGCCAAAAGCAGTCTCATTAGAAATCATGATAATGTAGTCGACAAAAACTAATAGATTATATGAAATACTAATTGATTTGTCTTAAGACATTACAAATATCATCTTTAAAGGTAATGTTATTGTAACGTGTATATTAACTTATTATTAATTTGCTAGACGAATGCTAAGTGGTTATTTAACAGATCTTTATGTTTTTAGTGTTAAATTAATGTTACGTAAATGTCTCTAAATTGTAAAAAATAAACTATATTTGTTATATAATCATTAAGTAACAACCTTTAAAATATATACTATGAAAAATTTAATTTTGGCTTTTGCAGTGTTAATATCAGGATTTGTTTCAGCTCAAGAGGTGAATAAGCCAACCATAGAGAAAAAAGGAGATTTAATTCAAGCAACATATTATCACGATAACGGAACTGTAGCACAACAAGGATTCTTTAATAAGGATAATAAACTTGTAGGGACTTGGTTAAAATTTGATAATGAAGGTAATAAGTTAGCTGTTGGTAAATATGAGGCTGGTAAAAAAGTAGGTAAATGGCTGTTTTGGATTGAAGATACTTTACAAGAAGTAGACTATGATGACAATGTTATTGTTAATGTAACACAATGGGTTAGTAAAAAAGATATTGCAATTAGAGATTAATTATTACAAATACTTATTTATAAAAAAGGCTTTACATTTTTGTAAAGCCTTTTTTATTGAAAAAAATATTTTATTTAAAACTTATAAGAATACCCTAGAGATATTTCTGTACCAGGATCTCTTAACGAAAATGTTTGATTGTCTGTGTTAAAAGATTCGTAATCACTTTCTCTCTTATCACCAAGTAAATTTGTGATTTTTAAATCTATTGAAGATTTTTTACTTGCTCCAAACTCTTTATTTAATGTAAGGTTTAAACTATTAAAAGGTTGTGTATATACATCTGGTACTATACCGGTACCTACTACTTCTAAAGCTTTACCTTGTACGTTGTAAAATAAACCAGATCTTAAACCTATACTATCATTAGAGTAGTCAAAACCTATATTTAGTAAGAAAGGAGATTGACCTTGTAATTGACGTTTTCTGTCAATAGTCTGTCCATCTCTAGCTGCTAATTGGCGTCTGATAAATTCAGTTTCAGCCATTTCTAATTCAGATTCGATGATAGAAGCGTTAGCTTTAAACTTTAGGTTTTTTAATCCTTCAGAAATAAACCCTAAATTTTGTCTAAGTTCTAATTCTAAACCATAAACTTTAGCATTACCTAAGTTTGCAACTGTTAATTGATCTGGTGAAAATGGGAAAAAGACACTTTCTATAGGGTCTTTAAAGTCTTTGTAAAAACCACTTATCGCAATCATTTGTCCTTGTTCTCTAAACCACTCATATCTTACATCAAAATTACTTACATAAGATGGTTTAACAGCATCATAAAATTCGTTACCAAAACCATTACCAATAAAGGTTCTATTAGTAATTGGGTCAAAAATTTGAATATTAGAAGCTTCTTTAAATGATGGTCTTGCGGTTGTTCTAGAGTAGGATGCTCTTAAATTAGTATTATCTGTAAGTGCATAGATTAAGTTGGCAGAAGGAAATAAATCAAATTCATCTAAGATTTTTTCTCCATCAAAAATTTCATCACCAGCTTGATTTTGTCCTGTGTAAAATGTTTTATATAATTCTGTTCTTAATCCAACAATAGCTTTTAATTTTTGAAACACATTAAACTCATTAGAGGCGTATAAAGCTCCTATGTTTTGTTCTCCTTCATAAGAGTTAGCAGGTTGAAATGCTTGTCCAAAATTTAAGAATGTTCCAGATTGATTTGATGTTGTCCAAAGGTTTTCTTCAGCTAATAAATTGTCAGCATTACCATCTTCTACATTTAAAGTTGTAGAAGTAAATAAATATTGGTCAGTGCTAAAGTCTCTGTATTTAAAGCTGTATGCTCCACCAAATTTAAGTTTTGCGGCTTTATCAAATAACTTGTATTTGTTAACTAAGTCTATTTTTCCATTCCAAGCTTCTTCTTGTAAAGTTCTCCATATTCTAATAGGGAAACTTGAAGTACTTGGGCTTATAGAAAAATTACCATTTTGGTTTTGTTCTAATGGAGTAATTCTGTGGTCTTTATCTAATACTTTTGTAAAAGTTGGAGAAAACTTCCAGTTTAAATCTAAGTTATCTGTAAGCTTGTGATCACCATTTATTAGTACATTAGTAATTGATCTTTCTGTGTATAATAATGCGTCTTTTTGTATGTTTTCAAAACCTGCATCACCACCACCTTGAGCTAATTTTTGAAGGAAGAAACCTGCAGATGACTCTCCGTTTTGAATGTGTAAAACGTTTGCTTTAAACTTAGAGTTATCTGTTTTAAAAACAAGACCTGCTAGACCATTAAGAACAATAGAGTTGATACCTTCATCTCCGTTTGTTAATCTAGTAGCTAATAAATTGTTGTTGTTAGAATTGTTTTCGTCTTTGGTGTAGTTTCCATCAATTCTATCTCCGTAAAAGGTTGTATTGTTTTTATAAGATAATGAAGCAATGTAGCCTATTTTGTTTTTACCTAAATCATATTGATTTCCTGCAGTAAATCCAAAATCGAAATTCATGCCGCTTGTTTCATTTTTAGCAGCTAATTCGCTATCAAAACGTCTTGTTAATGTTGTTAGTACTGTACTATTGTTAAAAGTACCAGGAATAGGCTGATATCTATTTATTGGTAGATTTCTTTTTCCTGAGTCATATCCTAAGAAGTCGCTTTTACTTCCGTTATAAGTCAAATAATCATCATTAAAATGCATTGCTGAGTTATAACCAGCTCCAGCAGAAATTGAGTATTCTGCTTTAGAAGGAAAATCTTTTGTGATGATATCTACAACACCACCTGTAAAGTCTGCAGGGTATTCTGCAGCTGCAGATTTTACAACAATTACATTGTCAATAATGTTTGTTGGGAATATATCCATTTGTATGGTGTTTCTGTCTGGATCTAAACCAGGAATATCCACGCCATTTAATATTGATTTAGTGTAACGATCCCCTAAACCACGAACATAAACATATTTACCACCTTGTATGGAAACACCTGGTACACTTTTTACAGCAGATGCAGCATTACTAGCTCCTGTTTTTTTTATGGTTTGAGCAGATAACCCATCCATAAGCATCACAGATTTTTTTTGTAGGTTAAGAACAGCGTTTTCTGTGTTTCTTTTTGATGATGAAGTTAAAACGACTTCTTCTAAGCTATTAGCAGGTCCTATGCTAACATCAACTATTACTTCTTCATTTGCTTTTACTGTAACATCTGTAATTTCTTTTGTTTCATAACCAACAAAAGAATATTGAATAGTATATGTTCCTTCGGTTAATTCTAATACATATTTACCGTCAAAATCAGTTGTAGTCCCTTTGGTAGATCCTTTTACCACAACATTTGCATAAGGTAGAACATCATTAAATTCAGAATCCATAACGGTACCGCTTAAAATACCTGTTTGAGCAAAAGAAAAACCAGTAAATATTAAAAAAAATAAAGTGGTTAATTGTTTGAATTGTTTCATTTTAATGTTTAAATAAAAAACAAGTGCCCATACCTGTGGATATGAGCAATTGTTAATAGTTATAAGTGTTTTTTAGAATCCTAAGTTTCCAGCAGCATTAGCGTAAGTCCAACTTAACTCAGAAGTCGAAGCGCCAACAGTTTGAGAACCTTGGTTTACAGCAGTAGCTTCAGATCCAAAACCTATAACAGTTACGTTTTCAGCTTTGTTAACAAAAATATCTTCTACATTAGTTACAGCTGTTGGTAATACAATTTCCCAGTTAGAAAAAATTAATGTACCATTGTTATAGTTTGTTGCGTCTGCATCTGCATCTAATTCTACATCAGAATCATCTTTAAATCCGTAAGCGTATATATTGTTAACTGTACCTGTAGCTCCTTTTCTAAAGTCAGCATACTCACCATTGTTAGTGTTTAAGTTACCAATGATAGTGGCATTTTGTAATAAGAAAGAACCAGGTGCAGATCCTTCAGGTCCATCAATTTCAAATGCGTGATCAGAAACATCTCCTAACGCTACTACAGCATTGTCAATAGTACCAGAATAAGCTTGGTCAATATCTAAACCGTCATCTCCTTGTCCCCAAACTAATAAGTTTGTTGCATTAACAGTTCCTCCAAAAAATTCTATTCCGTCATCTACATTAGCAACAACTTCTATATTGTCTAATACAGTACCAGTACCAACACCTCCAAGAGTTAAACCGTTAATTTCATTTCCTTCACCAATTAAGGCTCCACCGTGACGTATAGAAACGTATTGCATAACACCAGAACTATCTTCTGCATCATTACCTCCGTATAATCCAAAAGTATCATCAGCAGGAATACCTTCAATTTGTAATTCTTCAACGTCACCAGAAAAAGAACATGGTGCATTACCTAATAATAAAACTCCTCCCCAAAGACCTCTGTCGTTTATAGATAAATTTGTACCAGCAGTTTGACCTGGTTGAATATTATCTGAAGTAGATGTAAAAATAATTGGTTCTGAAGGCGTACCTACAGCATTTATCATTCCTCCTCTAGCAACGATTAAAGCAGAAGCTAAAGATCCTGTTCCTGGAGACCCTTTTATTATTGTACCTTCTTGAATTGTTAAAGTAACACCAGCATCTACTACCACTTTTTGGTTTAATCTGTAAATGTTATCTTTTGTCCAAGTCTCGTCTTGTGTGATTAGACCTGTTTTGTTAATTACAACATCTTGTGGATCAGTAGTTGATCCTCCACTATTTCCGTTGCCAACTTCGATAATTATTGGAGTGTCATCATCCTGGATACAAGAGGTAAGACCCATAGATAATGATAAAATTGATAAGAATAATAATTTTTTCATGATATTGATTTTATGTGTTTTTTTTAGTTTTAAATATTCACCGCAAAGAAACTATCAAACTGTAAAGTCTAAGTTAACTAGGTATTAATAGTTAGTCACTAAAAAGTTAGCTTAACGTTATGAGATATATTGTTTATTTATTGCTAGAAAACGTTTAGTTAACATTAAAAAGGAAAACATTTTACATGCCAATTACTTATATTGCAGCTCTAAAACTTATAAAATGAATTGGGAACAATTACTATCCTTAAAGCGATTTGGTGATACTAATAAACGACTAAGAAAAGAACAAGATGAAACTCGCTTAGGTTTTGAAGTGGATTATGATAGGGTTATATTTTCTTCAGAATTTAGAAGCCTACAAGATAAAACTCAAGTTATCCCATTGTCTCAGACAGATTTTGTACACACACGTTTAACACATAGTTTAGAAGTAAGTGTTGTAGGACGCTCTTTAGGTAGAAAGGTTGGTCAAAAGATTTTAGAAAAACATCCACATTTACAAACCACTTTAGGTTACCAAGCAAATGATTTTGGAGCAATTGTAGCTGCTGCTGCTTTGGCTCATGATATAGGAAATCCTCCATTTGGGCATAGCGGAGAAAAAGCTATAGGAGAGTTTTTTATAAATGGTGAAGGAAAAAAATATCAATCAAAACTATCTGATAAAGAATACCAAGATTTATGTGATTTTGAAGGTAATGCTAACGGTTTTAAAATCGCAACACAAAGTAGGTCTGGCAGAGAAGGAGGATTAAGACTTAGTTATGCTACATTAGGTGCTTTTACAAAATACCCTAAAGAATCATTACCCAAAAAACCAACTAATCAGATATCAGATAAAAAGTATGGTTTTTTTCAAAGTGAAAAAGAAGCGTTTGTTGATGTAGCTGAAGAATTAGGTTTAATAAAAAAATCTGACGACCATTTAAGATACAATAGACATCCCTTAGCATTTTTGGTAGAAGCAGCAGATGATATTTGTTATACAATCATAGATTTTGAAGATGGTATAAATCTAGGTTTAATCGAAGAAGAGTTTGCTTTAGAGTATTTAATTAATCTAGTTAGAGACTCTATAAACACTAACAAGTATGCTTTGTTAACTAATACCCAAGATAGGGTAAGTTACTTAAGAGCCTTAGCTATTAATAGTCTTATAAACGAAGCTGTGCAAATATTTATGACTAATGAAGAAGATATTTTAAAAGGAGATTTCAATATCAGCTTATTAGATAAAAGTAAATATGAAGCTCAAATAAATGACATTATAAAACTGAGTGTTGAGAAAATTTATCAATCAAAAGAAGTGTTAGAAAAAGAAATAGCAGGCTATCAAATAATAAATACGCTTCTAACAACTTACACTAAATCTATTCAGAATAATTTTGAAGAAGGACCAACATCTAATTATGATAAATTAATTTTAAAGAGTTTGCCAGAAACACTTAGTAAAGAAGGAAGTATATATCAAAGACTTTTAAATATTTGTCATTATGTAGCTTCATTATCTGATAGTCAAGCCATTCTACAATATAAAAAGATAAAAGGATTTACATTATAGAATATTTTATATTATTTTAGCAAAAAGATTAATTATTTATTATTATGAAAAAGAAATTACTAATAATTTTATTATTAGCCTTAGGGATATTTGCATTATATCAAAATTCCTCTGAAGATAATTCTGCTTTAAAACAAAACAATCAAGTTAGAAGTATCCATTCAGAAAACTTAGAAAAAAACCCATTTAAAAATACTTTAAAGCTTAGTAAGTCAGAGAGAAAGTCTCAAGGTTTAACACCAAATAAATTCTACGAGCAAGAATGGGAACTTACCATGAATCCTCTATTAGGATGACCAACACCAGAAAAATTACAACCATTAAGAGATAGCATAAATGCAGCTAGACTAAACACATTAGCAGTAGGAAGAGTACCAGGTGATGCTATGAATAATGGATGGTTAGAAAGAGGACCAAACAATGTAGGAGGAAGAACAAGAGCTATAATGTTTGATCCAAACGACGCATCAAATGAAACTGTTTTTGCTGGCGGAGTTAGTGGCGGTTTATGGAGAAACACAAACATATCAAATCCAGAATCATCATGGCAAAGAGTTAATGTGCCAGAAAACTTAGCTGTATCTTGTATTACGTACGATCCAAACAATAGTAATGTCTTTTACTTAGGAACAGGAGAATCTTATGTAGGAGGAGATGTTAACGGAAGTGGTGTTTGGAAATCTGACGATGCAGGAGCAACATGGACAAATGTTTTTGGAGGTATTACAGGTGATACATCATTTCAATCTGCATCTAATATTTCTGTTAATTCACCTTCAGATGTAGCAGGAGACTATTTGTCATACCCAACAACTGCTTTTGGACCAGAAATTACATCTGTAATATCGGCAAACATAGTTTTAGTAGATGATGGAACAGGATTACCAACAGAAGGATGTAGCGCATTAGTTAATGGTGCTCAAATATCGGGCAATATAGCTTTAATAAGAAGAGGTAACTGTAACTTTACTCAAAAAGTAAAAAATGCTCAAAATGCAGGAGCAGTAGGAGTTATTATGATGAATAATGTAGTAGGTCAACCTATCCCTATGGGAGGAGATGATAATACAATTACAATACCATCAGTAATGATTTCTAAAGCAGATGGAGATATACTAGAAGCTTCAATTCTTGCAGGTAGTACAATGACAGGTTCTTTAAATCCTGTGTCTAGTTCGTTTACAGGAAATTTAGTTCCAGGTATTCAACACATTAATGATATTAAAGTAAGAGATAATAATGGTGTTTCTGAAGTTTATGTAGCTGCAGGTGACGGTTTTTATGGATCTGCTAATGCTACTACTTATCTTGGTGGTCCAGAATTTGGACTATATAAATCAACAGATAACGGAAACTCATGGTCACTAGTTTCTTTACAATCACTTGCAGGAGGCGTTCAGTATTGTCCAAATGATATAGAAATTGGAGCTGATAATAAAATTTGGGTTTCTACAATTGATAGTTATGTGTTTGGTGAAGGAGGCGGAACAATCTTATCATCTACAGACGGAAACTCTTTTAGTGTAGAAGAAGTCGTAGCAGATGCAGATAGAACTCAAATAGCAGTATCTTCATCAGACCCTAATAAAATTTATGTCCTAGCAGAAGGAACAACTGCTCCTGTTATAATGATTAAAACAGAAGATGGTTTCTCTTCAACTACTAATATGACTTTACCAAATGATGCAGATACTGGTATATCAGCAAATGACTTTACTAGAGGTCAAGCCTTTTACGACTTACTTTTAGAAGTAGATCCAGCAAATGACGATATAGTTTATGCAGGAGGTATAGATTTGTTTAAGTCGTTTAATAGTGGTACTTCTTGGTCTCAATTATCTCATTGGTATGGTGGTTTTGGCTATCAAGAAGTTCATGCAGATCAACATGCCTTAGTTTTTGGAAACAATAGTTCCAGTGTCATGTTAGTAGGAAATGATGGTGGAATTTACTATTCATCAAATGCTGGTGTAGTCTTAAGTCCAAGAGATAAGGATTTTAATACAAGTCAATTTTACACTGTTGGTGTGGCTCCAACAACAGCTTTTAACGGAGATTATTTTGCAGGAGGTTTACAAGATAATGGTACGCAATTGTTTCAAAATGCAAATTCAAATGGAGCGGATAGCTCTGTTGAAGCATATGGAGGTGATGGTGCTTACACATTTTTTGATCAAGGAGACGATAAGTATTTTATAAGAAATTACGTGTACAACTCAGGTATTAATTTATTTAATTTAGAAACTAATACTAACGTAACAATTAATAATGAAAATGCTTCTAACGGAGCTTTTATTAACCCACAAGCATTAGACTCTAATCTGGATATTTTATATTCAAATTATTCTAACAACCTTAGTACTGTAATAAGAAGATACTCAGGCATAAAATCTAGCTCAACTTTAACATCTTCAGATTTAACAAATTCTGAATTTGATAGTACACCAACTGCTTTAACAGTTTCTCCTTTTACAACAACATCTTCAACCTTATTTGTAGGAACAGTTTTAGGAGATATTTTTAAAGTAGAAAATGCAGATGGTAGTAGTCCTACTTGGACAGAATTAGAACTTAATAATTTTATAGTAGGAAGTGTGTCTGACATAGAGTTAGGTAACAATGAAGATGAAATTTTTGTTACCATTCATAACTACGGAGTAGAAAATATCTGGTATACAAATGACGGAGGAGCTAACTGGCAGACTAAAGAAGGTAATCTTCCAGATTTACCAGTAAAGTCAATATTAAGAAATCCTTTAAATAATGAAGAAGTAATTATAGGTACAGAGTTAGGTGTTTGGTATACAACCAACTTTTCTGATGCTAATCCAACTTGGAATCCTGCATTTAACGGAATGTCAAATGTTAAAGTTTTAGATTTAGATTTAAGAGACGATAATATGGTTTTTGCAGCTACTTATGGTAGAGGTATATTTTCAGGACAGTTCTCTTTTGATCCAAATGGAGATGATGACAATGATGGAGTTGTTAATGGTGTAGATAACTGCCCAAGTGTTGCAAACGCAGATCAATCTGATGTTGATAACAACGGAATTGGAGATGTTTGTCAAGATACAGATCAAGACGGAATATTAGATATAAATGATAATTGTCCAACAATAGCTAATCCAGACCAATTAGATAGTAATAATGATGGAGTAGGAGATGTTTGTCAGGATTCAGATGGAGATGGTGTCGTAGATTCTATAGATAATTGTGTTGATACACCTAATCCAAATCAAGAAGACGTTAACAATAACGGGATAGGAGATATTTGTGATACTAGTTATGCAGCTCAAGATAACATTTCAATAGAAGTAGTTTCAGAAACATGCGAAGGACAAGATAACGGTAAGATAAATATTAATGTAAATGAAACATATGTAACTTATACGGTTACCGTTAATGGTCCAGGAACAAATATTTCAGAACAGTTAACAACAAACAACTTAACTATAGAAAACTTATCTGTAGGAGGACCATATACTGTATGTGTGTCTGTAAACGAATATGACCATGTTCAATGTTCAGAAGTAAGTGTTGAAGCTTCAGAAACAATAGAACTAGAGCTTATAGAACAAAATAATGGAGAAGATATTGAGGTTAACATGTACAGAGGTACAGCGCCTTACACAGTGACTTTAAATGGTGAAGTTATTTTAATAACTAGTCAAGACAATATAATATTAGAAAATTTAAAGTCTGGATTGTTAGAAATTAAGACAGCTCAAGCTTGCGAAGGTACTTTTACTAAACAGATTAACATTATAGAATTTAAGGCTACACCAAACCCAGTGGTAGATAATTTAAAAGTTATACTGCCAAATGGTCTAGATGTAAACGCTCTTCCTGTAAATGTTTATGATATAAATGGAAGATTAGTTTATAGTAACTCTTTTGATGTTGCGAATAATAAAGAAATTTATATTCCTTTCCAATCACTAAGAAGCGGAGTTTATTTTGTAAATATTCAGTCAGAAAAAGCACCAAAAACTATAAAAATCATAAAAAAATAATAAGATGAAAAAGAAATTATATAACATAATAACTGTATTATTTTTTAGTGTTGTAATTACCTCTTGTGGAGGAAGTGATGGAGATGGTGGTGATGGAGGAGTAGCTCCTACTCCAGATACACCAAATACAGCTCCAAGTGCAGTTAGTCAATTAATCTACCCAACATCAGATTTATTATGTATAGATAGTACTGTTAATTTTGAATGGGCAGCAGCTACAGATCCTGATGGAGATACAGTAAGTTACGAATTGAGAGTAGCGTTAGATAATAATATGACTAATTTAGTTGAACAAGTTACATCTACAACAACTACAAGAACATTAACTTTACAGCCTGGTACAGCTTATTACTGGACAGTAACAGCAAAAGATGCAGAAGATTCAGCTAGTCCATCTCAGGTTTTTGCATTTTATACAGAAGGAGAAGGTGTTTCTAACTATGCACCATTCTTAGCAGATTTAGTAAGTCCTAATGAAGAAGATGCAGTTGTGTCTGGAACAACTTCTTTAAATTGGTCTGGAGCAGATGTAGATATAAACGATACATTAACTTATGATGTATATTTTGGTACATCTAACCCTCCAACAACAGCAGTTAGCACAGACTTAACAGTAGAAAACTTTGATGTAAGTACAGATCCAGGAACAACATATTACTGGCAAATAGATACTAAAGACAATTCTGGCACCAAAACGATAGGTGTTGTTTGGACATTTACAACAAATTAATTGTCTCTTAACTAAAAAAAAAAGCAGACTAACTAGTCTGCTTTTTTTATGCTTTCAAATAAAATTTTTAAACTTTCTGAATCAATTTCGTTGATTTTTTGTAGTTCTTTTGTAGTGCCATGTTCTATAAATTTATCTTTAATTCCTTTTGTAATAAAGTTGTTTTTATAGTTGTGCTTTGCAGCAAACTCTAAAATAGCACTGCCAAATCCACCAGAAACTGTTCCGTCTTCAACAGTGATAATTGTGTCGTATTTTTTTAAAATTGAATGAAGTAAAGCTGCATCCAATGGTTTTACGAAGCGCATGTCGTAATGAGAAAAAGTTTCAGGGTTTTCAATACTGTTAAGTGCTTCAGTAACATTTTTTGAAATCGTTCCAATAGATAACACAGCAGCTTCTTTACCTTCTTTTAATTGCTCGCCTTTACCAATTTCAATTTTAGAAAATGGTTGTTTCCAATCTATTGTAATTCCTCTACCTCTTGGATATCTTATCGCAATTGGATGATTTAGTCCTAATTGAGCAGTGTAAAGCATATTCCGTAATTCAACCTCATTTCTTGGTGCAAAAATGATCAAGTTTGGGATACAACGTAAATAGGCCAAATCAAAAACACCATGATGCGTCGCGCCATCTTGTCCCACTAATCCTGCACGATCCAAACAAAAAATAACAGGTAAGTTTTGTGTAGCAACATCATGTATAACTTGATCATATGCACGTTGCATAAATGTAGAATAAATATTACAAAACGGAATTAATCCTTGTGTAGCCATTCCTGCAGCCAAAGTAACTGCATGCTGCTCGGCAATACCAACATCAAAAGCACGGTCAGGAAACGCTTCCATCATATATTTTAAAGAGCTTCCGGTTGGCATAGCTGGTGTCATACCAACAATTTTTTGGTTTGTTTTAGCTAATTCGACTATAGTATGTCCAAAAACATCTTGGTATTTTGGTGGTTGAGGTTTAGTTTCGGTTTTTGTGATAAGCTCACCGGATTTTGCATCAAATTGTCCTGGAGCATGGTATTTTACTTGGTCAGCTTCGGCTTGTTTAAGACCTTTTCCTTTGGTGGTAATCACGTGAAGAAACTTTGGTCCTTTAACAGATTTTAATCGCTCAAGTTCATTAATTAAAGTTGGTAAATCATGACCGTCAATTGGTCCTGAATAGTCAAAATTTAAAGCTTCAAAAATATTATCTTGTTTTTGAGTGCCTTTTTTAACGTTGGTTAAATACTGTTTTAAAGCGCCAACACTTGGGTCAATTCCAATAGCATTATCGTTTAAAATGACTAGTAAATTAGCGTTGCTTACGCCAGCATGATTTAAACCTTCAAACGCCATACCACTAGCTATAGATGCATCTCCGATTACAGCAATATGTTGTGTGTTTAAATCGCCTTTTATTCTTGAGGCTATCGCCATACCTAATGCTGCCGAAATGGATGTTGAAGAATG
Source organism: Mesoflavibacter sp. CH_XMU1422-2 (assembly GCF_037029245.1). Lineage (NCBI taxonomy): Bacteria > Pseudomonadati > Bacteroidota > Flavobacteriia > Flavobacteriales > Flavobacteriaceae > Mesoflavibacter > Mesoflavibacter sp. CH_XMU1422-2. The sequence continues at coordinate 211,049 of NZ_JAYMEE010000056.1, forward strand.
TCCAACACCAAACGCATCATAATCACTTTCTTTACGCTTAGGAAAGCCGGAAATACCATTTAATTGCCTGTTAGTTTCAAAAATATCACGTCTTCCGGTTAAAATTTTATGTCCGTAAGCTTGATGACCAACATCCCAAATTAATTGGTCTGTTGGTGTGTTAAATACATAATGTAACGCAATAGTAAGCTCTATTACGCCTAAGCTAGCACCAAGATGACCTTCTTTTGTTGCAACAATATTTATAATAAATTCACGCAATTCTTTAGTTAAAAGCATTAACTGTTCTTGATTTAAGGTTTTTAAATCGTTTGGCGAATTTATATGTTGAAGTATTTTGCCCATTATACTACAAATGTAGTATCTTAAATTGTATTTTTACGCTTATGATACAACCTTTTGATGATACTTATTTTATGAAAAAAGCCTTGCAAGAAGCGCAAGAGGCTTTTGATAAAGATGAAATTCCTGTTGGAGCAGTGATTGTAATTAAAGATCGAATTATCGCTAGAGCACATAATCTTACCGAGCGTTTAAATGATGTAACTGCGCATGCCGAAATGCAAGCCATTACTGCTGCTGCTAATTTTTTAGGCGGAAAATATTTAAAAGATTGTACGTTGTATGTCACTTTAGAGCCTTGCCAAATGTGTGCTGGCGCATTGTATTGGAGTCAGATTAGTAGAATTGTTTATGCAGCTAGAGATGAACAACGCGGTTGTATTAATTTAAATACCAAATTGCATCCTAAAACTAAAATTGAAGGTGGAATTTTAGCTGAAGAAGCTTCTGCTTTAATGAAACGGTTTTTTGTAGAAAAACGAAATCTTAACTAATGGTCTTTATGTTGGCTAGAATGTGCGTTAGCGATAGTAGTGACATCCTTTTTGTTTATTGAAAACAAAAAGATATAACGGATAGCGCGACCCGATAGGGTAACGCCCAAATTATAATTTACGTGTATCACCTTCTTTGTCTCGCATCTCTTGGAGTTTTTCTTTGGTAAGCATGTAATCTTCGACTTTTTTGTTTTTCCAATGGTGATAGGAAAACAACGGAATAACCACAAAAAATAAGCCTAAAACGCCAAAGCCAATTAACTTTTGGTTGTCTACATTGTCTAATGCATAACCGCAAATTATTGATGCTAAACTGGCTATAAATGCTAATAAAATTAAGTATTTCATTAAGGTGATTTTAAGATTTTGTAAAGTTAATTAATTGGCGTCGATATGCTGTTAATAATTTAGATTTTGAGACAAAACCAATGTATTTATGGTCTTTAACGACAGGTAAATTCCACGCATTAGAGTTTTGAAATTTAGTCATTACATCTTTCATAGAATCGTTTTTATAATCAATAATATCTGGCGCGTTGTGCATTAAATCTTCTACAAAAGTGGTGTCGTATAGGGTTTGGTTAAACATGATTTCTCTAACATCATCCAATAAAATTATTCCGACCAAAGTCTTATCTTTTTTTATGACAGGAAATAAATTTCGGGTTGATTTTGCAACGCCTTTATGAAGCATTTCGCCTAAAGTCATTTTAGGATTTAGTGCTATAAAATTAGTTTCTATTACGCTATCCAAAGTCATTAAAGTTAATACGCTTTGGTCTTTATCGTGTGTTAGAAGTTCGCCTTTTAAAGCAAGTTCTCGAGTATAAATGGTGTAATCAAATGCATTTTTTTTGATTATAAACGACATAGATACAGCAATCATTAAAGGAATAAATAATTCGTAACCGCCAGTAATTTCGGCAATTAAGAAAATGGCAGTTAAAGGCGCATGTAATACACCAGCAATTAGTCCTGCCATACCAATTAAGGTAAAGTTGGTTTCTGACACGTAAAATCCTAAACCAAGGTTATTAATGACTTTAGCAACCACATTACCTAAAGCGCTTCCCATGACCATAGTTGGAATAAAAATTCCTCCTGCTCCGCCAGCAGCAAAAGTTGTGGTCATCGCAATAGCTTTAAAAATTGTAATACCAAAAAGTAAGGCAATTACTACCCAAATATTATCTTTAAAAGCATCAAAAGGTGTTGTGCCAAGCGCACTTAAATGATCGCCAGCAAGTAGGCTGTTTATAAATCCAAAACCTTCACCATAAAGTGGCGGAATTAAAAATAACATACCACCAATAGCCAATCCACCAACTATTAATTTTAAGAGTTTGGTTTTAAAACGCTCAAAAAATTGAAGAATAAAAAAGTACATTTTAGTGAAATAAATAGATGCAAATCCAGTACCTATACCTAAAACCACATAAAATAAAGTATCTTTTATTTGAAACTTGTCCGAAAAATTAAAGTTGAACAGTAAATCGTCTCCTAAAAAGAAGTAAGACGTTAATACGGAAGAAACCGAAGCAATTAATAAAGGTAATAAAGAAGCAAAAGTTAAATCTAAACTAAACACTTCTACCGCAAAAATAATAGCCGCAATTGGTGATTTAAATATTGAAGAAATTGCTCCTGCAGCAGCACAACCAATTAATAACGTTCTTGTTTGTTGATTAATATGAAACAGTCGTCCTAAATTAGAACTTATTGCAGATCCAGAAGCTATTGCTGGTCCAAGTAGTCCAACAGATCCACCAAAACCAACCGTTAATGGTGCAGTTATTAATGGAATATAAATTTTAGACCGATCTATTAATCCACTTCTTTTTGATAGTTTAAATAGAATTGAAGGAATAGCATGTTCTATATTTTTCTTTGAAATGTATTTGACAAACAGATACACTAAAAACAATCCTATAACAGGTAAAATAAAGTAAACTTGGTTTTTAGAAAAGACAGCTAAATTATCTAAAGCACCTTCTATAGTAAAGGTGATGTTTCTTAACGTTACTGCAGCAAGACCTGCTAATAATCCAACTAAACCACTTAAAATATAAGTAAAAGTTTTTTCGGAGATGTGCTTTAATCTCCATATAAAAAAACGTTTTAAAAGCGATTGTTTAGGCATACTTAAAGTTAATCAAAAAATCCTGCAAAAAGCAGGATTTTTTTGTGTTATGAATTAAGTTTTAAGCTTAAGTTAAGCTCATCTAATTGTTCATCATCAATTGGTGCAGGTGCATCTATCATTACATCTCTACCAGCATTGTTTTTAGGGAACGCAATAAAATCTCTAATAGTTTCTTGTCCGCCTAAAATTGCCACTAATCTATCTAATCCAAATGCTAGTCCGCCATGTGGTGGCGCACCATATTCAAAAGCATCCATTAAGAATCCAAATTGAGCTTTAGCTTCTTCTTCGCTAAAACCTAAATGTTTAAGCATAATGGCTTGTGTTTCTTTATCGTGAATTCTAATTGATCCACCACCAATTTCGTTTCCGTTTAATACTAAGTCGTAAGCATTAGCTTTAACGTCTCCTGGTTTAGTATCTAATAATTCTATTTGACCAGGTTTTGGAGAGGTAAATGGATGGTGCATTGCGTGATAATGACCAGTTTCTTCATCAAGTTCTAATAATGGGAAATCGATTACCCAAAGTGGAGCAAATTCGTTTGGTTTACGTAAACCTAAACGTTCTGCCATTTCCATACGTAAAGCACTAAGTTGTGCGCGTACTTTGTTGGTGTCTCCTGAAAGTATACAAATTAAATCGCCAGCTTTAGCGCCAGTTTTTTCTGCCCATTTAGCAAGATCCTCTTGATCGTAAAATTTATCTACCGAAGATTTATAAGTACCGTCTTCGTTACAACGTACGTAAACCATACCCAACGCACCAATTTGCGGACGCTTAACCCAATCTATAAGCTTGTCTATTTCTTTACGTGTGTAAGCGTTTGCTCCTGGTACTGCAATACCAACAACTAATTCGGCATTATTAAATACGCCAAAATCTTTGTGTTGTGCAACTTCGTTAAGTTCTCCAAACTGCATACCAAATCTAATGTCTGGTTTGTCGTTTCCGTAAAGGCGCATAGCATCGTCATATAGCATACGTGGGAATTTTTCAACTTCAACACCATTTACTTCTTTTAATAAATGACGTGTTAAATTTTCAAAAACATTTAAAATATCTTCTTGCTCTACAAACGCCATTTCGCAGTCTATTTGCGTAAATTCTGGTTGTCTATCGGCACGTAAATCTTCGTCTCTAAAACATTTTACAATCTGAAAATATTTATCCATGCCACCAACCATAAGCAATTGCTTAAAGGTTTGTGGTGATTGTGGAAGCGCGTAAAACTGACCTTCGTTCATTCTACTTGGTACCACAAAATCTCGTGCGCCTTCTGGTGTAGATTTGATTAAATAAGGTGTTTCTACTTCTATAAATCCTTGATTTGATAAAAAGTTTCTAACCTCTTGAGTCACTTTTGCTCTAAAGATTAAGTTGTTTTTTACGGGATTACGTCTAATATCGATGTAACGATATTTCATACGTAATTCTTCACCACCATCAGTTTCATCCTCTATAGTAAAAGGTGGTAACTTAGATTCGTTAAGAATGGTTAATTCTTTTACTAAAACTTCGATATCACCTGTTGGTATATTTTTGTTTTTAGACTCACGTTCGATTACGGTTCCTTTAACTTGAATCACAAACTCACGACCTAATTTTTGTGCTTGTTCCATTATGGGTTTAGGCGTACGTTCTTCATCAAAAATAAGTTGGGTAATCCCGTAACGATCACGTAAATCTACCCAAATCATAAAACCTTTGTCTCTAGATTTTTGTACCCATCCAGAAAGGGTAACGTCTGTATTTATATGTGATGCTCTTAACTCACCACAGCTATGACTTCTGTACATAATGTTTGTTTAGTAAGTGCAAATTTAAGCAATAAAAAAACCGAAGCAAGAGCTTCGGCTTATTTTATTTAGTTAACTACTTCTTCTGGAAGTTGTTGTTCTTCTTTATTAGAAAATTTTCTTCTAATCCACATTTTAAGTTTTATACTTAAAAAGAATAAAATTGGTACAACTATTAGGGTTAAAAACGTGGCTACAATTAATCCGTAAATAACGGTCCATGCTAGTGGTCCCCAAAATACTACGTTATCTCCTCCCATATAAATGTTAGGATTAAAGTCTGCAAACAGTGTAAAGAAATTAATGTTTAATCCAATGGCTAATGGTACTAAACCAAATATAGTTGTGATTGCAGTTAATAGTACTGGACGTAAACGTGCTTTACCTGCTTTTACAATACTTTCGTATAAATCTTCTTCTTCAAGGTAATCGTCATCTTCAAGATTAAGATTTACCTTTTTTCGGTCAATTAACAGTTGTGCGTAATCTAAGAGTACAACACCATTGTTAACCACAACTCCTGCTAGTGATATAATACCAACCATAGTCATAATAATTACAAAGGCGCTTCCTGTTATAACAATTCCTCCAAATACACCTATTAAACTTAAGAAGATCGCTAACATGATAATTGTTGGCTTTGAAATAGAGTTAAACTGGAATATTAATATGAAGAAAATTAAACCTAAACCTGTAAAGAATGCACCCATTAAAAAGGCCATTTGTTTGTTTTGCTCTTCAATTTGACCAGTATAATCTACTTTAATATTATCAGGCAAACCTTCGTAAGCCTGCATTTCATTTTGAATTTGGGTTACCACAGCTCCTGCATCAGTAAATCCTGGTGCTAATGCTGAATAAACTGTTACCACACGCTTGGTGTCTTTGTGTTTAATAGCACTAAAACCTGAAGTGTTTTCGGCATGAGCAATGGCAGAAACAGGTATCTCTTTAATTTGCCCACTTGCCATATCTCTAAATGTGATTTTTTGATTGAAAAGTGCACTTTTATTGTAGCGGTTATCTTCATTAAATCTCACATAAATATCATAATCGTCACCACCTTCTTTGTAGATGCCAGCTTTAGACCCAAAAATAGAATTACGTAATTGCTGCCCAACTTGTGATGCAGATACACCTAATTCACCTGCTTTTTCTCTGTCAACAATAACACGCATTACAGGTTTGTCTTTGTTAACATCAATTTTAAGCTCATCAATACCAGCTACGTTTTTACTGTTGATAAACTCACGCATTTGCTCAGCAGCATTGATAAGTTCGTTATAGTCTTCACCTTCTAATTCGATATTAATTGGTGCTCCTCCAGTAGGTTCATCAACATTTTTTTCTACAGAAATTAATACTCCTGGGAATATACCAACTAAAGCTTTTTGAACTTTTTGACGCAGTAACTCACTGTCTTCACCTTCACGATATTTAAACTCACGCATTGATGCGGTAATTTTTGCTTTATGAGGCATTTCGGCAGCTGAACCACCATCGGTTTGTGGGTTTCCTGCACCTTCACCAACTTGCGATACAGCACTTTCAACCATAAAGTTGTAATCGCCATTTTTATATTGGTCGTCATCTAAAACATCGTAAACAATCTTTTCAATTTCTTTGGTTATAGCATTGGTTTTTTCAATAGCTGTACCTTCAGGATATTCAATGTAAACAATGATTTGATTCGGGATATTATCTGGGAAAAACTCTACTTTGGTACGTTGGGTAGCTAATGAAGCTCCAAAAGCTATAAAAGCAATAATAAGCAGTAAAAATGTTCCGACAGCTAAACCGTAAGGACGCCAACCTTTTAAGGCTTTACGCAATTGTCTTTCATACCAGTTTTCTAGTTTTACTAATGTTTTGGTTTGGAAATTATTTGCCCATTTACGTAAAAACAATCGATACACCCAAAGCATAACAGCTGTAAATATCATTAAGGTTCCTAAAGCTCTGTATTCTCCACCAACAATAAATATAATAAGACCTATAACAGCCATTATAATTGTTGTTCTTATGATTTTGTGAAGTGGCATGTCTTTGTCTTCGGTATTCATAAATTGAGATACTAAAACAGAGTTAAAGAAAATAGCCACGAATAATGATGACCCTAATACTATAGATAGTGTTTGAGGTAAAATCATCATAAATTCTCCCATAATTCCAGGCCATAACCCTAATGGAATAAAGGCAGCCACAGTAGTTGCTGTTGAAATGATAATAGGAAAGGCAATTTCACCAATACCTTTTTTAGCAGCTTCAATTCGGCTCATGCCTTCTTCGTCCATTAAACGATAGACGTTTTCAACAACCACAATACCATTGTCTACCAACATACCAAGTCCCATAATTAGCCCAAATAATACCATGGTGTTTAGGGTAATACCAAACATACTAAGTATCATGAGTGACATAAACATAGACATTGGTATTGCAAACCCAACAAATATGGCGTTTTTGAATCCTAAGAAGAACATTAAAACTGTTACTACCAGAATAACTCCAAAAATGATATTGTTTACCAAATCATCAACTTGACCAATAGTAACTGAGGATTGGTCGTTAGTAATGGTAATGTCTAAATCTTGAGGGAAAACATTTTCTTTAGATTCTTTAACTATAGTATGAATTTGCTCTGCAGCATCCACCATATTTTTACCAGCACGTTTTTTAACGTCTAACATCACTACTGGATGACCAAACTCTCTTGCAAAGGTTGTTTTGTCTTCTTCTTTAAAAGAAATTTCTGCAATATCTTTTAGGTAAATAGCATTTCCGTTTTCAGATTTTACAACAAAGTTTTTTAATTGTGCAGGATCTTCTATTTCACCTAAAACTCTAATCGTACGACGTTGTCCACTCGCTTTGATGTTACCAGCAGACATAGTTACGTTTCCACCATTTATGGCATTAATGATATCGCTAAAAGTTACTTTAGCTGCGGTCATTTTATAAATATCTACTGCAACTTCAACTTCTTTTTCTTGAGCACCACGAATAGCAACTTCTTTAATTTCTAGTAAGTCTTCAATTTCATCTTGAAGGTATTCACCATATTCTTTAAGTTTTTCTACAGGATAATCACCAGAAATGTTAATGTTTAGAATTGGCATTTCTTCTGAAAGGCTTAACTCAAACACATCAGGTTCTACTTTTGCACCATTAAATGTTGGCCAATCCTCGCCAGCAGTTTCAGATTCTATTTCGTCTTTTACCTTCTGTTTGGCTTGTTCAACGGTTAAGTTTTCGTCAAACTCAACAATTACCATAGAGTAATCTTCGGCTGAGGTAGAGGTTATTTCTACTACATTACTAACGGTTTTTAGCTGGTCTTCTAGTGGGTCTGTTACTAGTTTTTCAATGTCCTCAGCTGTGTTGCCTGGAAAAACAGTGCTTACGTATATTTTGGTTTCGTTTACTTCTGGGTAGTTTTCTCGTGGCATATCAAAAAATGCCGAAACACCTAGATAAAAGAATACCAATATAAGGACATACATTGTCGTTTTATTGTTGATTGCCCACGATGATAGTGCAAACTCTTTGTCTACTTTTTTATTTTTTTTCTTTTTAGTCATTGGTTGATTTTTTAGTATTTAATGACTTTAACTGTTTGTCCGTCTTTTACGCTACGAGCACCTTCTTTAATAATTTCGGTACCGTTTTTAATGCCTTCAAGCACTTCTATAACATCACCTTGTGTTTTACCAGTTTTGATAATTACTTTTTTAGCAACACCTTCTTCTTTGTCATTTTTATCTTCAACAACATATATGTATTGCTCGCCTTCAGCATTTTCAGAAATAACACTTTGAGGAATTAAAATAGCATTCTCGTTAGTGTAATCGTTGATTTTTAATTTCGCTGTTAAGTTTGGTTTAATAGTATTGTCTCCTTTAGGTAATCCAATTTCAACTTTAAATGTTCTGTTAGCAGCATTGATAAAATCTCCTGCTTGACGAACATTACTTTCAACAGTTTTACCAAGTACAGGAAACTCAACATCTACATGTTTACCTACAGTAACGTCTTTAATGTAACGTTCAGGAACCTCAGTTTCTATATACATATTACTTAGATTAACAATGCGCATAAGCGGTGTTTGTCCTGCAGCAACAACGCTTCCTTGTTCTGTAATTACATCATCTATAGTTCCTGAAAAAGGAGCTTTTACACTAGTTTTTGAGACTTGTTGTTGTAGTTGATTAACAGCTTCTTGTTGCGCTTCGTAATTTGATTTTGATTGTAAGTATTGTATCTCGCTACCAATGTTTTGATCCCAAAGACGTTTTTGACGCTCAAAAGTTGTACGCGCCAAATCTGCTTGAATTTTTAATTGTGCTAATTGTTGGCTTAATCCGCCATCATCAATTTTTGCTAATAATTGTCCTTTGCTTACTTTTTGTCCTTCTTTAACGTATACATTTGTTAGTATGCCATTAAATTCTGGTGTAATAACTAATAGGTTTTTTGTGGTTACGTTACCTTGAATTTCTAATTGGTGATTAAAAACTTCAGTTTTGGCTGTAATTGTAGTAATTAATGGTACTTTTTTTACAGTGTCTATTTTTGCAATAGCTTCATCTAACTGTTTGATTTTTGCATGTATTTCTTCTTGATTTTCTACAAGCTCTGCGCGTTTAGCTCTAATGGTTTCTAGATTATTAGTTTCTAAAACACTTTCTACGGTGTTCTTTTTTTGATTGCCGCCACAAGCTACTAATAGTAGTGATGTTAGGATTATTAATTGTATATGTTTCATTGTTTTAAGAGTTTAGTATTTGGTTGTTGTGTTGGTTAATGTTTCTAATTCTGCTTTGGTGTTAATTACGTCTAACATAGCTTGTAAAAATTCTTGTTGTGCTGTGTAAAGTTGTGTTTGTGCTTGTCTTAGTTCAAAACTAGAGCCAACACCTTCAAAAAATTTAGTTTGATTTTTATTTTCGATGCGCTCGGCAAGATTAAGATTTTGCTTTTTATTTTCGTACTCTTCTGTTGCAAGAATAAAATCGCTTTTAGCAGCTTCAATTTGTAATTTTAATTGTTGCTCGGTTTCATCTAGATTTATTTGAGCTTTTTCTAAGTTAATTTGTGCACGTTGTGTTGCTGCACTACGCATACCAGAACTAAAAATTGGGATGTTTAATGAAGCGCCAAATGTAGCTGTGCCAATCCATTTTTGCTGATCTGATAAGAATTTAAACTCGTTATTATTCCCAATATATGCACCGCTTAAAAAGGCACTTAAAGTTGGTAGTGCTTTACTTTTTTCAAGTTTTAACAGTAATTCTTTAGAGGTTTTATCGTTGGCAGCTATCTTATAATCAATTGTGTTTTTTACATCTGCATCTTCTATACCGTCTTGAAGTATGTTTTTTACAGTTAAACTTTCTAAGTCGTCGGTTAAAATTATTGGAGCATTATAGTCTAGACCTATAGTTATACTTAACATTTGATAGGCTAGATTTTTTAATCTTTTAGTATTGTTTAAGTTACTTTGCACACTAGATAATGTGATTTGTAATTGTTCTACACTTTCTTCTTCTTCTAATCCGTTTTCGTAGATTTTAGTGGTTTCATCTAAGTTTTTCTGAAGAATTTTAATGTTATTCTCTAAAATTGAAACACTCTCTTCTGCCATTAATACGTTTCCGTAGGCATTAATTACTGCTTTTCTAACTTCTAAATCTGTTTTTTCTTTAGAGTTTTTAGAAATTTCTAAATAGACTTTTGCAGATTGTAATCCAACTAAATAAGAACCATCAAATAGTAACTGACTTAATGTAGCCGAAGCGTTAACAGAGTTTTTTGCTCCAAAATCTGGGATACCATCTTGGTTAAAATCTACAGATTCAAACTGTTGTTTGATAAGGTTTTGGTAGTCAACAGCAGCGTTAATTTGTGGTAATCCTGTTGCGGTAGTTTCCCATTTTTGTTTTTTTGCTGCTTCGATATCTAAAGTAGCATTTTTAGCTTGCCTGTTATTTTCTAAAGCAAAATCTATAGCTTCTTGTAAGCTAAAGCTTTGCGGCGTTTCTTGGGCAAATCCCAAATAAGAAACGGTAACTATTAGTAATTTGATTAATGATTTCATTTAGATTTTTTTGGTTTTTTATGATTGATTGTTTTCTATAAGACCTTTTAAAATGTCCAGGCCTTTTGGTGTGCAAATTCCTCTAATGTGATACTCTAAACAATTATCCATTAGCATATTCATTGAAAAATTTTGTAACGGAAATATGTCTCTATCTTTTAAACACATCATACTATTAAAGTATAATCTAGAGATAAACTCGATGTTAATATTATCTCTATATAAACCTAATTGTACGCCGCGATTTAAGTTGTTTACAACACAATCTTCCATAACGCAAGATTGTTTTGCTTTTAAAGATTCGAAGATTTTAGGATAATACTTTTGAAGTTGATGTTGAGGTGAAGATTTTTCGTCTTTCAAATGTTCCATTATAAAACGCTTGATTTCATAAATCTCTTCGATAGGATTTTTCTCTAAAGCGCAAATACAATTTATACCTTCAGAAATTATATGAAACATATGTAAAGTTGTAGCTTCTACCAGCTTTGTTTTATTTTCAAGGTGTTGATAAATGGTTTTTTTGGATATTCCTAAAGCATTGGCTATATCATCCATTGTAACACTTTTAAACCCATAGTTTAAAAATAAATCTGCTGATTTGTCTAAAATATTCTCTCTCATAATTTGAGCAAATGTACGTTAGGAAACTTTAAAAACAAAAAAAGTTTCCGAAGTTTTAATGATTTTTTAACATGCGATTATTTTAGTTTAATATGTGTAATTGCTTTATTTTTGCAGGATGCAAAATATCTCTAATTATCAAAAAGCTTTTATGGCGTATTTACAGCAATACGCAAAGCCAAAACAGCCAGAAAACTTATATAATCCTATAAATTATATCTTAGAATTAGGCGGAAAAAGATTAAGACCAGTACTAACTTTAATGACTGCCGAAATTTTTGATGCTAACCATAAAGATGCTTTTGATGCAGCATTAAGTGTAGAGATTTTTCATAATTTTTCATTAGTGCATGATGATATTATGGATGATGCACCATTACGTCGCGGACAACAAACTGTACATGAAAAATGGGATATTAATACAGGTATTTTATCAGGAGATGCAATGCTAATTATGGCTTATCAATTATTTGAGAATTACGAGCCTAAAACGTTTCAAGCATTAGCCAAATTATTTAGTAAAACAGCTTTAGAGGTTTGTGAAGGACAACAATACGACGTAGATTTTGAAACAAGAGATGATGTTACTATCTTGGAATACTTAAAAATGATTGAGTATAAAACAGCTGTGCTAGTTGGCGCAGCTATGAAGATGGGAGCTATTGTTGCAAAAACGTCTGAAGAAAATAAAGAAAGCATCTATCAATTTGGAAGATTGTTAGGTATAGCTTTTCAGCTTCAAGATGATTATTTAGATGCATTTGGCGATCCAAAAACGTTTGGAAAGCAAATAGGAGGAGATATTATTGAGAATAAAAAAACATATCTGTATTTAAAAGCATTAGAATATTTGGATGCAGATAAAAAAAGACAATTAGAGCAATTATATTCGGTTCAATTAGAAGATAACAAAGATAAAATAGAAACTGTAAAACAGTTTTTTGTAGAAAGTGGATCTGCAAAAGCAACTCAAAATGCTATAGAAGAATATACAAATAAAGCGTTTAAGGTTTTAGATGACTTAACTATCTCTGAAGAAAAAAAGCAGTTATTAAAAGATTTTGGAATGGGATTAATGACAAGAAAAGTCTAATGAAATTACCAGCAACATTTGAAAGCTTAATTGAAGACGCCACAAAATTAAATTTGTATAAAAAATTAGTCTTGCAACTAAACAAAGATTTTTTATACGCTAATATAGATTTAGATTTTGATGAAGATATCTTACCCACTAGTTTGAAGTTATTGTTGCAAGACACGATATATAGATTAATACAAGAAAAATTTACAGAATATCTTAATTTGCTATATATAATTGATGTGCCAGAACATCAAATTAAAGCTTTAGATGGTAACGATGCTTTACAGTTAAGTGAAAACGTTTCATTTTTAATCCTAAAAAGAGAATGGCAAAAAGTATGGTTTAGACACCAATATTCTTAATTTAAGATAGTTTTGTCTTAATTAGTTTTTATATCTTTGTAATAAATTATTAATAAATGTTTTCAAAAGCTTGCGAATACGGAATTAGAGCCTCAATTTTTATTGCTAAAAACTCTTATGAAGGGCAACGTGTAAGTCCTAAGGAGATTTCTGAAGAAATTAATTCTCCTCAAGCATTTACTGCAAAAATACTTCAAGCTTTAGTTAGAAACCATATTATAAAATCTGTAAGAGGCGCACATGGTGGTTTTGAAATTGATAAAGATGAAATACCATTAATTAAATTATCTCAAATTGTTAAAGCTATCGATGGAGATGCTGTCTACAGTGGATGTGGCTTAGGTTTAAGTGCCTGCGACGAAAATCATCCTTGTCCTGTGCACGATAAATTTAAAGATATTAGAAATGGTTTGAAACAGATGTTAGAAACTACTAATTTAGAAGAATTAGCTATGGATATTAAGTTAGGTTCTTCGTTTTTAAAAACTTAAAATTACAATATAAAAAAGGATCGATTTCAACTTACAATTATTAGATTGAAATCGAGTTTCAATAAAAAAAATTTAAATATAAATAAGACAAATTTATCCGAAATAAATAATAAATCATGGAAGTATTACAAAAAAACATCGAAAAAGAAATAGGACAGTACGTTGCAGACGATTTTAGAACTGCAGCTATTTTTTCTAAATACAAAATAGATTTTTGTTGCAATGGTAATAGAACAGTTGCCGAAGCTTGCAAGAAAAAAGGTATTGATGAAGCTGCAATTATAGCAGAACTTAATAACGTTTTAAATGCCAAAACAGGCGAAAGTATAGACTATAACTCTTGGCCATTAGACTTGTTGGCAGAATATATAGAGAAAAAACACCACAGATATGTAGAAGAAAAAATACCTGTGTTACTTCAGTTTTTAAACAAATTATGTCGTGTGCATGGCGAACGTCATCCAGAATTATTTAAAATAAACGAGTTGTTTACAGCATCTGCAGGCGAGTTAGCCTCACACATGAAGAAGGAAGAACTAATCCTTTTCCCTTTTGTAAAGAGAATGGTTAATGCTAAATTAAAAAATGAAGCAATCCAATCACCACAATTTGGCACTGTAGAAAACCCAATTGCTATGATGAAGGAAGAACACGATAATGAAGGACAACGTTTTAGAGACATTGCAGAATTAACGGACAATTACAATCCGCCAGCTGATGCTTGCAACACGTATAAAGTTACCTTTGCTATGTTAGAGGAATTTGAAAAAGACTTGCATTTACATATTCATTTAGAAAATAACATTCTGTTTCCTAAAGCTATAGCGTTAGAAACACAATTTGATTGATAGCGATCCCTTATCTACTTTTTTTAACCTATAGTAAAATCCTGAAATGTTTTCCTCAGACATTTCGGGATTTTTATCTTATTTCATTACTTTTCTAACCCAACTAATTGATACATGCCAAAAAAATTAGTCATAGTCTGTTTAATTAATTTCTTTATTGCTGCAGTAATGGGATTGACTTTGCGTTTTTCTTTTATAGACTCTATTGATATTAATTATCGGTTTTTAACGCATGCGCACTCGCACGTAGCCATGTTAGGTTGGGTATATTTAATGTTATATGTACTTTTTGTACATTATTTTGTTCCAGAAAAACTTAAGGTCTTCAATCGGTTGTTTTGGCTAACAGAAGTTGCTGTAATTGGCATGATGCTTACTTTTCCGTTTCAAGGATATGCTGCTATTTCTATTACGTTTTCAACCTTACACATTTTTTGTAGTTACTACTTTGTGTATCTAATTTGGAAACACTGCAAAACCTCATCAAACGTAAGTCAAAAGTTGTTAAAAACAGCATTGTTATTTATGGTTGTTTCTACCTTTGGTGTTTGGTGTTTAGGTCCAGCAGTAGCAACACTTGGTCAGTCGTCTGCGTTTTATCAAATAGCAATACAATTCTTCTTACATTATCAGTTTAATGGATGGTTTTTAATAGCAGTTTTAGTGGTCTTTTTTCATCTTTTACAGGTTGAAAATTCTAAAATATTTAAACAGTTTTTCTGGTTATTAATTGCATCAACTTTATTAACCTTTGCATTGCCAACTCAATGGTTTGCACCTCATGATAGTTTATTGTGGATTAATGGTTTTGGTGTTGTTATCCAAATTTTAGCGCTGTATAAATGTTTTCAACTTATAAAACCGAAAATAAATACGCTGACAAATCAGAAAAACAAGCTAATATTTTATATGTATTGTTTTGCGCTGATTTGTTTTGTTTTAAAAGTAGTTTTTCAGTCACTTTCTATTTTACCTGAGTTTTCTCAAGTAGTTTATGAGCATCGTAATTTTGTTATTGGTTTTATCCATTTGTTAATGCTTGGTGTTATTAGTGGATTTTTATTTGCTTTTATCTTGAAAACTGATTTGGTTACGGTTTCAAAATCACTAACTTTTGGTGTTTATAGTTTTGTGTTAGGCTTTGTATTAACCGAATTATTACTGCTCATTCAAGGCATCAAGTACTATTTTAAAAGCGGAATCCTAACAGAATATTACCTGCTATTATTTTTATTTAGCATTTTATTGCCTTTAGGCATTAGTTTTATTTTATTAAATATTATTAAATCCAAAAAGTATGCAACATCAGCCACAAAAAAGACATAAAGCCTTGCAACCCTTAAGCAGAGAACATCATTTTGGCTTGTTATTGTGTTATAAAATTAAAATGGGTTTTCGATATCAGATAGCGACAAAACGTATTAAGACGTATGCTGACTGGTTTTACAAAACCCATTTAATTCCGCATTTTGAAATGGAAGAAAATCACATTTTTCCCATTTTAGGCAATGATCACGAATTGGTAAAACGTGCTTTGACAGAACACAAAAATTTAATACACTTGTTTGAAGAGAGTAATGATGAGACTATAACGTTGCAGCATATTAAAGACCAATTAGAACAGCATATAAGATTTGAAGAACGTGTGTTGTTTCCTGAAATACAAAAGATAGCTACGGAAGCAGAATTAATTGATATTGAAAAAATTCATCAACCAGAAGTTTTTGAAGATAATACTGATGATGAATTTTGGACAAAATAGGTACAAAGATTATGTCGTCTTTTGATTATCAAATTAAAGGTTTTATCCTGTTTTCAAAACTTTGGGATTTTACTTCCGATGATTATCAGAATTAGTTTTTATAAGCCTTTAATGGTTTCTTGTCATTTCGACAAAACGAGTGACGAGAAATCTCTTTATTATAAGATTCCTCTTCGTGCCTCATTCTTAATGACAGAAATACTTTTAAAAAAAGACCTCACAGATTTTAAAACCTGTGAGGTCTAATAGGTTTATGATTTATATATTTTTTAGTTCACACATTTAACCATGTTTATATCATTTTCAAGGAAATACATAAGATAAATTCACATAAAAATTGCGTCCTTGTCTTGGTATATTATTCCAGTCTGCATAGGTAGAATAATTGGCGTCTAAAATATTTTCGATACCATATTTTAGAATTGTTTTTCCGTTTTTACCATAAAATGCATGACCTAAATTAAGGTTTAAGATAGCATATGAAGCGGTTTCATTTTCGCCATATAAACTACTAAAATTACTTTGATTGCCATTACCTTCTAGCTGTAAAGCTGCATTAAAATTTGATGTATTGTAATTAAACTCAGCAAAATAAGAGAACGGTTTTATAAGTGGTAAATTTTTGTTATTGCTTCCTTTACCATAGTTATAACCAATAGTTCCGTTTACTGATAATCGCTCAGAAATTTTATAGCTACTGTTTAAATAGATATCAAAAATAGAAGCATGGTTTAAAGCATTATAAACGCGTACTCCATTAGCACCAATAGTCATAGAACTTACGTTTGGCGCTAAATCTCCGATTATATAATCCATAATATAAAAGTAAGATGATTGTAAGCCAATTTCAAAATCATTGAATTTTTGGTTGAAACTAAAGTTGGCTTCTAGCGCTTTTTCATCTTTTAAATTTGGATTGCCTATGTAGTCATAATTATCAAAACTATTAAATATAAAAAAACCATAACCTTCACTTACCGATGGTGCACGTTCGCCATAACCTAAACCAAAAGAAAGCTTATAATTGTTCTTATTATACTTGTAAGCAGACGCAACACTTAATAGCGTTCTGTCTTTGGTGTCTTCTACATTATCATGAAAAATACCTAAACTTTCTACGCCTTCTTCTTTGGCTATCCTGTTGTTGTGTAAACCAAAGCGCACAGAAGATTCTAGGCTAGAATTATCGTTTAAATAATATGCGTCTTTGGCAAAAATACCTGTGTAACGTGTTCTAATATCTGGCCAAGTGTACATAAACATATCTGGTTCATTTGGGTTGTTAGAAAACATGGTCATTTCAGCTAAAGATTTATTATAAAACCCATTTAAGTTAAGAGATACATGGTGTTTGTCTTTAATAACATCTGCTTTGCTGTAAAATCCATAGGTATCACTCCATCCAGGCATATCCATTCTTATAGGAACAATTGGTCGCTTGGTGTCGTCCATTATATGAGTAATAGTGTTAAAATACAATTTGGTTTCTAATGTTTTTAAGGCTTTGTTTTCTGGTGTGTAATGATGGGTTAATGAGCTAATTAAAGCTTCTGCCAAAGATACATCCATTGGTAAAGCAGGATAGCCAACATCTGTGGCTTTGTCGTAAATAATATTGGCGTCTAGGCTTTGGGTTTCAGAGAATTTATAACCTGTTTGTAACGATAGATTATATTTTTCGAACTGAGAATATAATACTTCTTTATTGTTACCAGCATCATAATTATCAGATGTTCTAAAAATCCCATCTGCACTTATAAAAAACTTGTTGCCTGCATATTCCAGATCTAATCCTGTAGCTTTGTAATTTCCGTTAGTTTCGTAACCTAAATCGATACTTGATTTTAGACCAGAACCATTAAATTTAGAAGTAGGTAATTGCAAATCGATGCCTCCACCAACACAATGTCCGTTTTCGGTACCTTCTTGACCAGAACCAATAGTTACTTTGTCAAGATTTGATACATCTACGTAGGATGTAATGGGATCCATTTTGTCAGTACAAGCACCAAAAATCTGCATGCCATCAATGGTTACTACCAAACGCTGGCTAACCATGTTGTTAACCGTTGGTTCCCAAGCATAATTACCTCGTTTTATCATCGTAACATTATTGGATTTTTCTAAGTAATCATCAATACTAGATAATGTTTTTTCTTGTCTGTGATTACTAAATTTACGTCGCGATACGATAAGGACTTCTTCTAATTTTGTCGTGTCTTTTTTGGCTTCTTCTTGCTGGTCTTGTGTAAAACCAGTTGCAGATACTAGAAGACATAAAAAGACTAATAGTTGCATTTTCATAGCAAAAAATTTTAGTGTTTAAATAAGTGTGAAATGCTGCCAATTTGAGAACAGCCGAAAAAACGGCTATTATTATTTTTTCTATAGCATTTCGACTGCGCTCAATATGGCATATAATAAAAATTAGAATTCTAGGTCTAAATATAAACTGCTAGATTCATTGTTTTCAGTAACATCTTCACCTTTTAAAACAGTTCCGGACGCGTCTAAAAGCTTCAGATTAAGCTTCCAATAGCCAGTCATTGTTAAGGATAAATTTCCGTAGTAAAAATGATCTGCACTGTTATACGTTAAATCTGTATTATTTGGTGAGCTATGATTACCCATTCCTGGCATACGCGGATCTAAAGCAATGGTGTAATCTTCCACAACTGGAAACGTCATCATATTTTCCATTTTAAAAAGACCTACTTTCATGTTGTTTATTGCTATACTTGGGGCTTTAGGCGCTATCAAAGCTACAATATATCTACTATCGTCGCTACCCATAAAACTTGCAGTATTCTGGTTTTCGTATTGCATAACGTTTATAGTTTCTGTTACAGAATAGTCCACATCGTTAATAGTATAATCTAAAGTTAAAGACCAACCAGAACCATCTTCAAAAGTCATCTGATAGATTATAAAACCTTGGTAAACCGTATCTTTTCCTATTGCTTTTGTGATTTCGGATTTAGGACATGAATGTTGCATCGTTGGCATTTGCATTACTGGCATCCAAGAGATTGTAGCATCTTCTACGTATGTATTTGTGTTATTGTCTTTAATTCTTAAGCTAATCATGTTGTAACCAGTTTCAAACATTCCTTTTTCGTTATAAAGTTCTATGGATTGGTCACCATTTTCTATGGTTTTAATAAGTTGTAAATTTTCAACTTCATTAATTAGCATTGTGTCGTCATTATCGTCTGTTGAACATGAAAAGAATAGCGTAAAACATACGATTGGTAATAAATATTTAAGTTTCATTATTATAGTGTTTGAGTTAATTTTTTGACATAATTATCTTGTTTTGAAACCATTTTGGCATCAAAAAAGAAAGAAATATGCTCTAAGAGCATCACGAAAAAATTAACACAAATTTGGTGGTGGTGTATCTATAGTATAAAAGCCAGTAGTTGGTGCTTTTATTTTATAATATAGATTACTGTGTAGTTGAGATATTTGAGAAAATTCCTCAACGTTTAGATGTCTAAAAGTATTAATAACAAAAAAGTCTAAGTGCGTTCTTTCATTGTCTGGCAATGGTGCATTTTGATTAGAATTGGTGTTATTTTCTGCCAGTTCTATTGTTAATTGACACTTACCGTTACATCCTTTTTGATTTTCTTTTTGGATACAAAGTGTTTTAGCTATAATCTCTTGGTTAATCACAAAATTGGTTACAATAACGACATTGTTAATGTTGTTCGCTAATAAAACGAATGTTAAAAACAAGGCAGTTAATTTATATGTAACCTTTAATATCATGTTGCTAAATTAGGACAAACTTGTCCTAAATAATATGATTTATGTCAGCTAATAATTAGTTTTTAAAATAGTTAAAATAGGTTGCTGTTAAGCGTTGCAAATGTCTTACTTTTTTGTCTATTTCTGAAGTGTTATCTAGTTCTTTTATCTCTGAAATTTCTTCTATAATAGGAACCAGTACTACATGAAGTTGGTCATGCGCTTCGCCAGTCATATCACAACTTTTAATGATATAACTGGTTTGCTTTGAAAGCGATTTGCCTAGTTTTTTAGCACTCTTAAAATCATTATGTTTTAAAATCGAATCAATGCGCTGCATTCCAATATGCGTTTCTTTATTAGCAACCCATTTCTGGCTGTTATTAAGTGTCAAACCTTCTAATTGTATAGAAGAAGTTGTCTGAGGATTAGACTGGTCGTTTTTGCAACCAAAAACGAAAGCTAAAATAAGTAATGCTATGGCAAATTTAATTTTCATAATGGTGTGGTTTTAATGTCGATTAGTAGCTTAAAAATCTTTTTTCTTAGACTTAAATATAATTCTTAAAACAGGTAACACAACCCAAACGGTAAGCATTACAAATGAAATAATCAATCCAAAACTAGTCCCAAAAAATTGTTTGAACACTGCTCCTGTATAGCCTAATAAAGCTGAAATATCTAGTTTTAATAGAATTAATGTTCTTGATAAATCTATAGGATTTAGCATCGTACCGATTAAAGATACTTTGTCTAAAGGATAATCTTCAAACATAATTAGTGTCATTAAAAACAGACCATCATAAATGACTGCCAGGAATAACCAAAGCAAAATTGCATATCCAAAACCTTTAATTTTATTCTCGTTAGATAAGGCAATATTAAAAGCTAAAGCAGTAAAAATTAGGGTTAAAAATGTACCTGTAATAAGTAGTAATGAAAAGTCCCAAATGGCACTACTTTCAAACAAACCATAAAACACAAAAGGCAATCCTAAGCCTAAAATTAAACTCATAGAAAGTGATAAGGCAACACCTAAATATTGGCCTAAAAAAATAGACGAACGCTTTAAGGGTTGTGCTAATAAAAGTTCTGTAAATTCTTTGGAATTGTAATAATACATAACGCCAAAAATAGTTCCTATTAAAGGTACTAAAACAATAATAACGTTCATTAGCGTTATGACTGCTTTTGATAGGTCGTTGTTTAAAAACAACAGGACAATACCAAGCAGTAAATAGAATGCAAAATAGACGTAACTCCAACGACTACGCATTAAATCGAAAAAACTATATTTTAATATTTTAAGCATGATTGTCTGTTAATATAGACGCAATCGCGTGTTCAAAATCAGGTTGATCGGTCTTGTTTTTTAATTTTTGAATAGTGCCTTTAAAATAGATTTTACCTTCGAGGATAAACACAATTTCATCCGAAATTTCTTCAACAAAACTCATAATATGAGAAGTGATTAAGATGGTTTTTCCTTTTTCTTTTTCTGCACTGATTAAATCTTTTAATCTAATAAGAGAAATTGGGTCTAAACCTGTAGTAGGTTCGTCCAAAATAATTAATGGACTATCAAACATAAAGGTTAAAACCAGGTTGACTTTTTGTTTGGTTCCACCAGAAAGATTGCCTAATTTTTTATCTAAAAAGGGTTCTAATTTGAAGAGTTCTATTAATCGTTGATCTTCATTGGTGGGTTTGCGCAAATCCTTAATCATCTTGATTAATTCTTTAACACGAAGATTACTTGGGAAATTGGCTATTTGCGGTAAATAATCAATTTTATGTCTGTAATCAGAATTCTTTTTAATGTTCTCATTTAAAACGGTAATGTTTCCCTTATCAGGAATTACCATGCCTAAAACCGATTTTATCAATGTTGTTTTACCAGACCCATTTGGTCCAAGAACTGCAAAAATACCGCCTTCAGTTATGGATAAATCAACACCGCTTAGCACTTGATTTTTACCAAATTTTTTATGTAGATTATCTATAGTTACCATGTTATTTTTTTCATTTGAGGGTTGTTGTCCATTAAATCATCTGGAGTAAATACGGGAGATACTTTTTCAGAAAAATCAATAATATCTATAAACATACTACGCAGTAAAATAATGGTTTCTGGTGTGCGATTTACAATGTAAGAGAATAGTTTTACTGGTCTGTAAGGCACATCTCCAATACCATCTTTGTTAAGATCGTAACCTGTGTAATTGCTCCAATAGTTTTTATCAAATTCGTTGTCATTAACCTTGCTATTATAGGCAATATCAAAAGAGTTATATAAAAAGTTATTTTGGGTAAATTTATTAGTGTAGCATGCTCCTTTTACTTTAATGGCCCAACCATTGTTAGAAAACGTGTTTTGCTTGTAATTAATACGATTAGAACCTTCAATATTAATCCCAATCGTGTTGTTTTCAAAGGTATTGCCTTCAATTTCTGCATCGTTTATTTCTTTTAACAGCAAACCATAAGAAGCCGTTCCCCAATTTTCCTTAAAAATATTGTTGTACATCTCTATGTGTTTAGAAAACATTACGGCAACGCCTGCACCATTATTTTCGAAAATATTGTCTTGATAAATATCGTCATTAGAAAACATAAAGTGAAGTCCATAACGCACATTTAATGCGCTTACATTGTTTTTTATGACACAATCATCAGAAAATTCTAAATAAATACCATCACGTACATGTTGTACAAAATTATGTTCTATTTTTACGTTATTGCTATACCAAAGTTGGATGCCGTTACCAGAATTATATTCTTCTACAGCATCACCAATAATTTTGTTATGAAACACTTTGCCGTCTCTGGATTTTTCGATGTAGATACCAAAAAAAAGTTTTTCTAGTACTAAATTCTGAATCAAAAAATTTTTACTGTTTTTAACGCGTATTGCAGCATAATCTTCAGTGTAACTAGTCCCAACGTTTATGATAAACAATCCATCAACAGTTACGTTGTCTGAGGTGATAGTAATGATTTCGCCTTTTAATTCGCCATCAATTACAGGATAGTTTTCACCTATAATAGTTAAAGGCTTATTGACGTTAACATCAAACTCTTTATAAGTACCAGATTTAACAACTATTGTATCAAAATCTTTTGCATGTGCAATTGCTTTTTTTAAAGTTGAAATGGGACAGGTCTTGCATACGGTTATATTTTGAGCAATACTTAGCTTTGTCATAAAAATGACAGACATAACAATGAAAAATGTTTTCATGATACTAGTCTTTAAATTTGGCTAGTAATTCTTCCCAGGTATATAAATCGCCACCTTTTTCAGCTTGAAATTCTTTAGCATCTGCTTCATTTTTAAAAGCAGATAGAAATGCGCCCATTGGACTTGGAATATTTTTACTGATTAAAAATGTAGCTTCGGTAGCGTCTATTAAAGCTTCTGGTTCTGTGTAGTTGTTTGATAGATAAAGTTCAATCTCAGATGTGTCAAAATCTTTTCTGAAATTAATCATACATTCTGTTGCATCAAACATGTAAACTTTTCCTTTTTTAGTAACAATCTCTGCAGCATGTACTTTATCTACAATAGTCATTTTACAAAAATGACAGCCATCGCTTCCGTAGTCTATTGGTTTTGGTGAAACATTACAGCTAAAAACTAATAGCAGTAATGAAATAAATATATAGTGTTTTAGTGTTTTCATTTTTAGTGTTTTTTTCCGATCTTAAATCCTTCCTAAAGGGAAGGGTTTATTTAAGAAGGGAGTTTTTTATGTCTTTTTTTACCTATAAAATAAGCAACAAATCCTGCAGCAATACCTAAACCTAAAAATAATGCTCCAAATTGAGGATACGAATGTGCTCTAAAATTTAAGATGTCTTTACTTCCAAAAAGTGGTGGCTGAAATCCCATTTGGGTCCCATCCGGATTGGTAAACTTCATGATGGCTTTTGGGTCTAAATTGTGACCATAATCGTGTTCCCAGAGGTAAAAGTCATACATTCCGGCAGCACTTAAAATAATCATTAATATAAACCAGCCTAAAAACCATTTGTAATTTCCTTTCCAAGCAATTAGCAATCCTAAAATTGTTGTTATAATAATACCAGCTGGAAAAATTTTAAACTCCGGAATTGCTTCTGGAATATATTGCATCCCAACATAATGATTCATTAAGTTTATGTTTTTAATATCATGCGGATTGGCATCTACAAAGTCATTAATATGTATATACATACCTAAAGGTGTAGGATATTGTGGTGCTTCCAGCGTAATTTTCCAAAGCGGAAATAAAAATAATCCTAATGGTAAAATAGCTGCCAAGAACATTATGAGGTTAGACTTTTTCATAATACAATAATTAACTTTTATATTTTTATTTGTTGTAGTGTATTTAATAGAAAGGCGAGAGCGAAAAACAACTCTCGCCTTAGTTAGAGAAATAAACACTAAAACAAAATCTCTCTAATTTTATAGATTTGTTATTCTATGTCTTCTCCCATTGACCATTTTAATGGTACATCAGAATTTTTAGGTGATACTCTTATATAACCTTGCATTTCTTGGTGTAGTGCAGAACAGAAATCTGTACAATAAAATGGCCATACACCAACTTTAGTAGGTTCCCAAACAGATGTTTTTGTTTGTCCAGGCATAACTAACAACTCAGATGTGTTTTGTCCTAGTACCGCAAATCCATGAGGTACATCAAAATCTTGCTCTAAATTAGTGACATGGAAAAATACTTTGTCACCTAATTTGATACCTTCAATATTATCTGGTGTAAAGTGACTTCTAATAGTAGTCATATAAATATGAACTTCATTACCTTTTCTTACCACTTTAGCATCTGAATCTGAAAAAGCAGCGTAAGGATGTTTATTTTCTTCTAAGTTGTAGATTTTTTGAGAACGTTCTTTTACTAAGTCTGCTTCCATTGCAGCAGCATAATGAGGCTCTCCGTGTGTAGGGAAATCTAACAATAGTTCCATTTTCTCTCCAGAAATATCGTACAATTGAGCCGAATGTTCCATTTCTGGACCAGTTGGTAAGTATCTGTCTTTTGTGATTTTATTCATCGCAAACATGTATTTACCTTGTGGTTTTCTTGAGTTTCCTCCAGGAATTGTTAAGTGACCAACTGAGTAATATGTAGGTTTTCTGTCAATGACTTCCCAAGTTCCTAATTTCCATTTTACAACTTCAGATGAAATAAAGAAAGTCGTATATGCATTTCCTTCACCATCAAACTCAGTATGTAATGGGCCAAGTCCAGGCTGTTCAACAGATCCTGCTAAAACATCTTCAAAATTTAAGATCGGAATTCCGTATGCTTCACCAGCAAACTTTTCACCTTCAATAGCTTTTAACATTTTAGAGAATGAATGCACTGTTAAGTTGGCAGATAGCTTACCATTACCAACAATATATTCTCCAGAAGGATCTACATCACAACCATGAGGAGATTTTGGTGTTGGTAAGAAATATACAGCTCCTGGTACTTCAATTGGATTAATCACACGTACTTCTTTTTTCATTGTAGAAGTTGCAGTGTGTGTATGCTCGTCATAGACATTGTGTGCATACTCTGCAGGCATCATTTTTCCGCCTCCGTTATTTACGTATTCTTCAATTTTTTTCCAGTTAATAGCTGCAATAAAATCTTTATCGTTTTGTGAAGCGTTAACCTCTAGTAGTGTATTTGCTTCTTCAGTATTATAAGTAGTGAAGAAAAACCAACCATGAGATTTTCCGCGTCCAGGATGTGATATGTCGTAGTTAAAACCAGGCATTAAAACTTGGAATTTGATATCCATATTACCTGTTTCTGGTGCTACGCTAATAAATGATAGTGCACCTTGAAAATTACCTTTATACTCTTTAATTGGCATATCACGTTGTGGTACAGGTACAGAAAAACGTGTTCCTGCTACTACATACTCTGTATTTTCTGTGACAAATGAAGAACTATGATTACCAGCACTATTTGGTACTTCAATAATTTCGGTAGTTTCAAAAGTTTTTAAGTCAATTTTTGCTATTCTTGGTGTGTTATTTTCATTTATAAAAATAAAACGACCATCAATTTCTCCATTGGTTTGAGAAATATCTGGATGGTGAGAATCTCCCCAAGGAATAAATCCATGAGAGGTATTTAGCATTGGTTTTGTTTCTTCAGAATATCCATAACCTGAAGTAGGAAACTGTGAAAACACAGGTATTTCTTTAAACATTCTACCAGATGGTAAGCCGTAAACGGTTAAATTTCCACTGTAACCACCAGAAATAAAGGCGTAATGCGAGTCGTGCTCACCAGGAGCTACATAGACTTTTTCGGCTATGTTACTTGATAAGGCTCCAGATTTTCCGCCAGACTTACCAGAGTTATTACAGCTTGTAAATGCGGCAAATACCGCTACAATTGCAAGTGTTGATTTTAATATTTTTTTCATTTTTGTTTATTTTTAAATAGTGTTTGTAGTTATTCTGAAGGTGGTAATAAAACTTTATCAATGACGTGGACTATGCCGTTACCAGCATTAATACTAGCTAGTATTTTAGCACCACCAATCATGGGTTCGTTATCAATTACTTCTACTTTTACATAGGCGTTGTTAGCTTGACCTAATTTTTTAAATTTCTTTAAAAAGTCTTTGGAGTAGTTTCCTGGAGTTACATGATACTTCAAGATATTAGCTAAAGCATCTTTGTTTTCAGGTTTTAATAAATTGTCTACTATTCCTTCTGGTAAAGCTTCAAAAGCTTCATTAGTAGGAGCAAAAACCATTAATGGTCCTGCGTTTACTAAAGCGTTTTCTAAAGACGCAGCTTGTACAGCTGCTACAATTGTTGTATGGTCTTTAGAGCCCATTGCAATACTTAAAACAGTTGAACTCTTATCATCCTCAATAAAGGCTTGTCCAGACTTTTTTGAAGGTTTTGAGGCTTCGTTAGTAACTTCTGTTGTGGTTGTTGAGTCTTTGTTTGCATCCTTACAAGAGTAGAATAAAACTGCAATTGTAAAGGTTAAAAACAAGATTTTAATTGGTTTTTTCATGGTTTGTTATTTTAAGGTTCTAAAATATTCTAATACAGCTCTGGCATCTTCTTCTGATAGTCCTTGATTTGCCATTGGTGCTCCATTAAATTCTATTAAAAGTTCTTTAGCTAATGGGTCTTCTTTAACCATAACTTCAGGATTCAAAATCATATTCATTACCCATTCTGGCGCACGACGATCTAAGATGCCAGCAGGAGCTGGACCAATAAATTTCTTGTCAGGTCTGTGGCAAGCAGTACACATTTTTTTAAATATCTCAGAGCCTTGTGTTGCCATTTTTTTATCTATTTCAGCACCTAAATCAATGTTTTTTATAGGTCCTACACCTTTGTTATCTAAAACTACTCTGTCAGAAGCTTTTACTTTTTTAGGTGTTTTTGTTGTTGTTTTTTCAGTTGTTGTTTTCTTTTTATAAGAAAATGTTTCTTTTTTCTTTTCTTCTTTTCCGCCACAGCTAATTAGTAGTGTTGCAAAAAAAATAATCATAAGTTTTAGTGTTGTTTTCATAATGTTTAGTTTAATGTGTGTACTTAATAAGATAACAAATCTTTGATAAAATTACAAATAGAAGCTAGTTCAAAACATGACAAAAATCATATTTAGGATAAATTTATCCTAATTAAATATATATTTTTTTTTTTTGCTAAAGAAAAAACCTCTTCATTTAAATACAAAGAGGTTAGATTATATGTCTAAAGATTTTTTTATTTTTTT